>PMLF01000280.1 GCA_003158755.1 Elusimicrobiota bacterium
CGCTGTTGCTGGCCGCCGGAGAGTTGGTTGGGTTTGTGTCCCAGGCGGTCCGAGAGGTCCACTTCCTCCAAAAGTTCTTCCGCCCGGGCGACGCGGTCCGGGGCGCCGGCGTAGATCATGGGGAGGATGACGTTGTCCAGGGCGGACGTCCTCGGCAAGAGGTTGAACATCTGGAAGATGAACCCGATGGTCTTGGAGCGGAGGTTGGCGCCTTCGTCGTCGGAGAGGCGCGAGACGTCCTTGCCGAGCAGCCGGTAGGTTCCGCCGGTGGGCCGGTCCAGGATGCCCAAGATCTGCATCAGGGTGGACTTGCCCGACCCCGACGGGCCCATGATGGCGACGAACTCTCCCGCTTCGATGTCGAGCGTGATGCCTTTCAGGACGCGGAGTTCCTCGCCCCCGGTGAAATAGGACTTGATGAGGTCGCGGACCTCAATGAGGGCCACGGTTCCCTCCGCCGCCCTGCCCGCCGGAACCGGAGGGGGACTTCGGCTTGCCGCCCGGCATGAACGGGCTGTTGGCCGCGGCCTGCTGGGGGGTGTATTTGGTCCGGGTGATCAGCACGGTGTCCCCGGCGTTCAACCCCGAAAGGACCTCCACGTTCGTTCCGGATTCCAGGCCGGTGTCGATCTTTTTCGCGGCGGGTTTTCCGTCGGGACCGGGCACCATCACCTGCTTCTCGCCGGAGCGGGTTTCGGTCACCGCCGAAGAGGGCACGAGGAGCGCGTCTTCTTTGCGGTTCACGACGAAGCTCACGTTGGCGGTCATCTGGGACCGAAAGAAGAGGGGGACGTTTTGGGGTTCCACTTTCACGTCGTAGGTGATGACGTTGGAGACGTTCTTTCCCTCGTGGAGGATGCTGAACACTTTTCCGTCGATGACGCGGTCGGGATAGGCGTCCAGCGTGATGCGGGAGGGCACGGCGAGGCGGAGGCGGCCGATGTCCGTCTCGTCGACCTGGGCGATGACGATCAGCCGGTCCGAGAGGACGTAGAGGACCGTCGCCACGTCGACCGTTTGACCGACGACCACGTTCCGGGCGATGATCTCCCCGGATAGCGGCGCGACCACGGGCGTCGGCTTGTAGGCGTCCTGCCAGCGCTTGACTTCCGCGGGCCCCTGGGCCGCGGCGGCGTCCAGCACCGCCGCGCGGTCGGAGGAGCTCATCCAGGCCAGGATTTCGCCTTCTTTCACGCGGGCCCCTTCATCCACCAGCAGCTTCTCGATCCGGCCCCCGATGGGAGGTTTGATCTCCACGCGGTTCAAAGGGGAAACTTCTCCGGTGGCTTGGACCACGTCTTCGATGGGTCCTTGGGTGACGGTCGCCGACCGCGTCACGGCCTCGTTCTTTTTCCCGCCGCCCCGGTGGGAAAACCAGAAAATGGCGGCGGCGCCGATGAGCACGGCGGCTGAAATCCAGACGATCTTTTTTCCGGTGGTCATTGTTCCTCCAAACCTTTGCCGAGGGCTTTCAGCCACGCCGACTCGGCGATGACGGCGTCGTGCCGGGATTGAACCATGCTTCTCTCAAAATTCACGAAGTCGGAAACGACCAATTCCCAGTCCTCGAAGGTCATGAGGCCGCTGGAATAGCGGACGCCGGCCTCCTCGTTCCGCTGGCTCGCGGCCGCCAGGAAGCGCCGCTGGACTTCCACTTGGTCGATGCTCCCGGCCAAGGAGGCCCAACTGGATTCGAGGGTGTCCCGGACTTGGAGTTTTGCCGAGCGGAGGTCCTCCCGCGTTTTTTCCAACGTCCGTTTGGCCGCGGTCACGGCGTACCAAGAGGCGGTGGGGCCGCCGCCGAAGATCGGCAGGCTCAACACGCCCGCGGCGCTCCACTGGGCGTTGGCCGTCGGGAATTCTTTCGAGTCCACGACGCTCCGGGAATAATTGACGGAAAGGTTGGGGAGGACGCCGCTCCAGGCGCTTTTCACGCCCGCCCGGGCGACGGCTTCGGCGGCCTCGAAAGAAGCGATCTGCGGATGGTTCGCGAGAAGCGAATCGTCATCGGGTGGAGGCGGGAGCGCTGCGGCTTCCAGCGTGCCGGTCGCGGTGGTGAGGGCGAAGTCGTCGTGTCCCAACTGATGGTTGAGCCCCACGCGGGTTGATCGGAGGGAGCGGACCGCCTGGGCCAGTTCCGCCTCGGCCTGATAAAGTTCCGCTTCGGCTTTCATTCGGTTGCCCTTGGATTCGCGGCCCGAGTCGTAGAGCAATGCCACCGTCCGAGCGTTGGTCTTCCGGAGGTCCCGGATCTTGGTTGAAACGTTCACTTGTTCCTGGGCCAAGAGGACGTCGGCGAACGCCTGCCGGAGGCTGAAGCGGAGGGCGGCCGATTCCAGACGGAGTTGGGCGGAAACCTGCGATTGGGTTGCCGAGGCGCTGCCGATGTCGGCGTAGTCCTTCAAATTGAAAAGGTCCATGCCGGCCGAGCCTTGGGCCTGCCATTGGGGGCCGGCGCCCCGGACCGCGGACGCGGGACCGCCGTCGGTGCGGCTGTTGGATAAAGTCACTTGCGGCATCAGGCCGTTGTAGCTGCCGAGATACCGGGCCCGCTGGCTTTCCAGGGCCTTCCGCGCGGAGAGCAGGTCGGGGTTCCGTTGTTCCGCGATCCGGACGCAGTCCTCCCACGTCAGGGGAGCGTCCGCCGCGCGGGCGCCGGAGGAAACCATCCCCACCAGGAAAAATATTCCCGCGGCGCTCTTGAGGATCTTTTGCATTAAAGACTCCAGTTGAATTGGTTGCATCCGTTGGACGTTCCCAACGATGAAAAAGTGTCGTGTTTTCTCTTTAACTCGGAACGGATCTAATCCACCGTCACCACGCGCCCGCCTTTCACTTTCTGGAACAGCATCACCGTCGGGACGCAGAGGAGGCACAGGATCGCCATCCACCGAAAACAGTCCATGAAGGACCGGAGGAGCGCCTGTTTGACCAGGGAACCGTAGACGGCGCCGTTGGCCATTTGAGCCGCTTGACCCGGCAGCGCACCCAAGCCTCGGAAGGCGCCGGTCAATTTCTGAATTTGCTGCTGGAAGGCGAAACTGTAGGGCGTCAAGTTCGACACCATCACGGCTTGATGGGTTTGGGCCGCGCGGGCCTGCATCGTCATGAGGAGGGAAATTCCCAGTCCTCCGCCGGTATTTCTCAATAAACTGTAGATCCCCGTCGCTTGATAGATCCGGTCTTGTCGCAAGGTGGCCATGGCCAGGGTGGTCATGGGGACGAAAATGAACCCCATGCTGAAGCCGTTCAAGACCAGCGGCCAGGAGACGTTGGCGGGGATGATTTCCAGGGTCAGGTGGCTCAAGATCCAGCAGGTGGCGGCGATGCCGAGGAATCCCAAGGCGACCAGGAACCGGTTGTCGATTTTTCGGACGAGCTTCCCCATGATCATCATGGAAAAAATCGATCCGAATCCCCGGGGGGACACGGCCATGCCGCTCAGGAGCGCCGTATAACCCAGAAGACCCTGCAGGAAGATGGGCAGGATGACCGTCGATCCGTAAAGCACCGCGCCCAGCACGGTGACGAGGATGGTGCCCATGCGGAAGTTGCGGTCGACGAGGACGCGCAGGTTGACGATGGGATCCTTGTGGCGCAGCTCCCACCAAATGAAGGCCGTCAGGAATAGGACCGTCACGGCGGTGCCCGCCGTGATCCAATGGGACGCGAACCAGTCCAACTGCTGGCCCCGGTCCAATACGATCTGGAGGAGGCCCACGCCCAGGGCCATAAGCCCGAACCCGACGTAGTCGATGTGGAGCTTGCGGTCGCCGCGGAGGTACGGAGGGTCCTCCAGGAAGAGGTGCTGCATCAAGAGGCCCGCGAGCCCGATGGGGATGTTGATGTAAAAGATCCACCGCCACGTCCAGTTGTCGGTGATCCATCCGCCAAGCGTGGGCCCGATGATGGGGGCCACGACGATGCCCATGCCGTAGGCCGCCATGGCCTGACCGCGTTTCTCATGGGGAAAACTTTCCAGTAGGACCGCCTGGGCCACCGGTTGCAGGCCCCCGCCGCCCAGTCCCTGGAGCACCCGCGCGAAAACAAGGAAAGGCAGGTTCCGTGCCAGGCCGCAGAGGGCGGACGAGAAGGTGAAGAGGAAGACGGAGAAGGCCAGATATCGCTTGCGGCCGAAGTAGCGGCTGAACCAGCCCGCGGCGGATAGGATGATGGCGTTGCTCACCAGGTAGCTCGTCAGCACCCAGGTGGCCTCGTCGGTTGTGGCCGACAGGTTCCCGCCGATGTGCGGCAGGGCCACGTTGGCGATGGAG
>PMLF01000352.1 GCA_003158755.1 Elusimicrobiota bacterium
CGATAAATTGGATGGCCATTCCCAACTGTCAATGAGCTCCATCAATGCAATAAACGACGTCTTTCAGTTGACCTTGGGGCGGCATTCCCCTACGACCGTTGGCTCCACAAAACCCGATGCGCACAACTCGGTCCTGGGTTTTGTTGTTCGTGCAATATCTCCCGAGAAAACCATCGAAACGGTGCAATTGTCTTTTGGTTCGAATAGAGAGATTTCGTTAGATAAAAGCCTCACCGAACACGGGGGGACTTGGAAACACGCCGTCCACATCCTCGAAAGTTACCTTCAATCCCACAGGGACCTTACCTGTCCGGACAACATCACCGTGAGGTTCATTTCCGGTGGGACCCATGGGAATTACATGTACCGCGACGGAGACACGATCGTCGTCCATGAAGAGGCTTTGCATTTGCCCCCCCTCCTCATCGCGCACCTCCTGGACCATGAGTTGGCGACGAACGAAGTGGACGGCCTTCGGCGATCAGTCCGAAACTGGGCTTGGATGATGCAACACCATGAAGAAGCAACCGTTCGGGCCGCCAAATCCATCAGCAAAAAAGGCAACCGAAACGACACCTATTTTGCCTTGATGGAAAGCTGCCAAGAACTAAACGAAAAGAATATAGGAAAAGCTATCGCCTTATTCATATTGAACGACGCCATCCGTTCTATCTTTTTCTCGTTCGTGCCAGGAGCAACGAACTCCTCGCACCCCTTGATTAGAACCGTTGATGCCGCGCTGAAGCGAATTTTCAACAATAACCCCCCATTCAAAGTGGGAGAGCTTTTCGCAGACAAAAACCGACCGGACTCTTTCATGGGAATGTCCACGATGATATTCAAAAACCTCGACCTGCTTGCCGTGCGGATACACGGCCTCATCGAATTGACGGAAGCGGCCATTGAGGCCATTAACGCCGTGGCGGAGGAACAGTCGCCCGGAAAGCACAGCTCACCGCTCTCCCGAGAACTTCCCGTCAATGTTCATCTAAAAGTTGCGGACAACCTTCTTGACGATTGGTTTGAAGCGATCGACGCCGAGGCCCCCGACTTAAACGATATTCGAGAGAAAGGGATCGCTTTTGAAAANNAAATCTGGTTTTAATATCGCGGCCGAATCAGGATCCTCGCTTTCTGATGTTGGAACGAGGTCGGGCGAAAAGGACTTAATTCATGCTTTTTTTGTCTTAACCGGTGAAGTCAAGTCGGCCAATGAAGCGTTAAACGCGACATCTCCCGACCTGACAGTCGTCCGCCTCCATATGGAATTGGTTGTGAAGCGCCTAGCTCAATTTATTAACTATTATTCCACACCTGCGGCGGCAACACCCTCCGAAAGCACGGAAGAACTTAACGCTCGGATGAAAACGGGAGCGGAACAAATCCATCGAATCATAACGGAAGGGCTGTCTTCTGAAGCTTTCGACCGTACCGTCGCCGAACTGCGCTCCGCAGTGAAACAAAATCAAACCCCGAGAATAATTGAGTTAGGAAAGGTGCTAAATAGGGCCGTTTTGGATATTCATTCAAATATTAGAACGGCCCTATTCTCCATCAATGGAACCCCTCTTGAACACACGTTGACATTCGGCGGCTTAAGGAGCGCAACCGATACGGCGAACAAAACGGCCTTATTAGTCAACTTGGCTGAAATATTTATCGACGCCGTTCCCACTGACGAAGATTTACATCGTTTTGTTGTCTCCCTTGACGACACCGTCAACGATCTCCTAACTATTTCCGAAAGGCTCCGGTTGTTCGCCGATGCCGAAACCATCCAGAGGGAATCAATTGATTTCAATGGAGGAATATATGAATTCGCCGTCCTCCCGCCGGCCCGGTCGAAGCCCGCCGCCGCGCCGGGAGCGCCTCCGGCCCCCGTCGCCTCAGAAGAGTTAGCGGCCGCTGCCGGGTTGAACCTCGGGGCGGACAAGCTGGGAGCAATCGCCGGCCGCATTGATTCCGCGATCGAGAACGGAATCAGCGGAACGGCTCCGTCGTCCCTTCAAATGATCCGCAGCCGCAATCCTCTAATCACGGGAGATGAAACGGGGGCCCTTCGCCCCACGGCGATCGGAGGTTCGACCATCACCGGCGGAGACGTCGAGCTATTGGGCGGACGAAAATACACGGCGTCCGAACTCGATCCTGTCAGGTTTTCCGAGGACGACAGGGCAGCCGACGGCCCCCACAAATTTGACATGGCCGTGAAACTGGCCAACAACGGGACCAACGGGAAACCGACGACCGTGCCGAGCACGATGGCTTTTCCGATGGGAACGAAAAATGGGCGATCCGGCGTCATCACGGAAAAAGAGACCGAGATCAAAGGATTCAACTGGAAAGGAAACATCGGTCAAACCCCACAAGAAGCTTTGGCCGCGGCGGCGGAGAAAGCGGGTTACACCCACCTGACGATCGGCGCGTCGGCCAACGACACGGAAGGAGTTTACGCCTTCGCGGAATACGTGGACGGGGATAACGTCGTCGGCGGCATGGTCCATGGGACCGGGCACAACGTCTTCATCAACCTGGGACGGCGCGGCCGATTCAACATGGAAACCGCCGGCTTCGGCGACCTGGGCGAGTTGGACGACATCAAAACCGAGGAAGACCGGCAGTTGCACGACCGCAGCGTCAAACCGGGGAACCACACCTTGGAGAAAATGACCGCCGGGAAATACCTTGGGGAACTCGTCCGGCTCCGGGTCATGAACCTCGCCGCTTCCTCGAGTTTGTTCCATGATTGGGACAAATCCACACTGTTCGCCAACGTTCGAGAGGCGGATGAATACCGGTTCTTAAGCGATTACGTCTCCCTCATCGTTGCCGATTCATCCGACGGCCTGGGAAAAATTGAAGAGTTCCTGATAGATAACGGGATCACGAACAGCACTCTTCAAGAGCGCCGGATACTGAAAGCCGCCGCTCAAGGTTTCCTGGACCGGGCGGCGACGCTGGTGGGCACGTTGCAGGGCGCCGTCGTGCGAAAAGTCAATCCGAACCTCGACTGGAACCGATACGTCTTCGGCGTTGAGGGAAGCCTTTACCTCAAGGCTCCCGGGTTCGAGGCAAAAGCCAAGGAAGGCATGCGCGCGGTGATCGGCGACTCGGCAAACCGCGTTAAAATCATCGCCTCCCAAAAGGGCGAGCCTTCCGCCGGACAAATCGGCGTGGGCGTGATCGACGCCTCCATCCGGGGACAACAGCGGTGGGAATTCGAATCCAACATCAGGAGCATCAACGCGGCGGTTTCAAAAAGGCTCCGCACCCTGGCGTGGATTTCCCTCCTCGGGGTGGCGGGATTCTTGGTCGCGGCGGCCATCTACGCCGAACACCTGGGTTTCCCTCGCGCGGGCATAGGACTCATGTTCATTAGTTTGGCCGCGTTTTGGGTCGCCACATACTTGATCAACGTTTCTGAGATTGCCTTGTCGCGCCCCATGACCATGCTCGCCGACAAAGGACTCGGCAGGACCCTCGATTTGCTGCCGTTGAAACCGGATTTGCTCAATCTCCCGTCGAGAAGTCCCCTCGCACGGCGTCAACTGGCGTGGGAAGCCGAAGATGCCGCAGAAATCTCGGCCCAAATCTACGGGCTCATTCACGGCGTGCCCATATCCAAGGAGGCCTTCGAGGCTTCCGGCTTGGCGGGCAAATTGGACTTCGCGACGGTGCAAGAACTGCAAACGATGGTTTCCCGGTTCAATAACCTGCGCTTCTCCGACCCCGCCGAGGCGGGACGAAATTACGGAGCCGAAGCCGCGAGCCTTATGGAAATCGCGGCTCGGGAGGTCCGTGCGGGCACGATGAGGTTGTCGGCCCTGCGGTCCCTCATGGCGATGATCCTGCTGGATCGGGAAGGCTACTCCGGAGAAAAGAGCGGTCAAACCCACGCCGACGCCCTAATCACCCTGATGAACGCGGCCACTCTGGATGGTGGTAAGGATTCCCGATGGAAGAATTTCGATGAATCCACCAGGCCCGCGAGCACGGACCAGACCCCGGTCATCAACGTGCTGGAGATGCCGGACCTTTCAAATTCGACCGCCCGCGAAAACTTCATCAAAGCGGTGGCGAAGAGCCTTCAAAACAACGACCAGGTTTTCTTCGTCTCGAACCTCGACGATGCGACGGTTTCATCGCAATTGTTCCTTGTCCAGACGGCGATCGATGGCATGAAATCGGAATTGACAGGAAAGAACGCTCGGGAAAGTATCACCCAGATGAGGAACCGGGTGATACCGACTGCCGGCGTGCGCACTCCCCTCGGGTTGATCGATCCCGCCAAGGTGTACGACGCTGCCCGAGCGGTTTTGGGCAAACCCCGGGAAAAATTGAAAGCCTTGTTCAACCCCACCGGCCGCCGGGGCGACCGGAGCAACTGGGACCTTTTGATGGTGCCCGAGGACTTAAAAGAGTTGATCGAGTTCGAAGTGCTGGACCTGTTCAAGGCCGTCTCGCTCCACATCGACACGTCTACGGGAGATGACGTAAGGAAGGCTCAGAAAATCCTGAACTACGCGTAACGATTGGCTTTAGGCGTCAGCCCGCTCGCGGGGAAGTGCACTGTGGGTCAAGCGGCTTTTCGCCAAGCGAAACCCCCGGGTCTAAACAACCCGGGGGTTTCGCCGTTATTTGGGAAACCACATCATAGAGACTGTTGCGAAATTGGTTTCCCCCCTTTGAAAAAGGGGGGTCCGGGGGGATTTGATGTTTATCCCTGTGGTATAAAATCCCCCTCAATCCCCCTTTTTCTAAGGGGGAGGAAAATCCCGTCGATTTCGCAACTGATTCTCATCTTGGGCGGGTCTTAGACCATCCCAAAAAATGGCAACACCCTATAGGATTTTTAGGAACGCTTCGGGGTCTTGGAAGGAAGAAAGGTAGAGGTCGGGCTTGGCGGCGCGGAGGTCGGCTTCGGAGGCGTGGCCGGCGCCGACGGCGACGGTGACGGCGCCGATGGCCTTGCCGGCGGACACGTCGTGGACGGTGTCGCCGATCACTACCACTTGTCGGGGTTTAAACCGTCGGTGAGTTTTTTCCTCCGCGCGCCGGACGCCTCGCCGAAGGACTTCCGGACGGTCCTCGGCGTCCGAGCCGAAACCTCCGGTGGAAAAATATTTATTGAGGCCGGCCCGTTCCAGCTTCAGGCGAGCGCCGGCTTCCAGGTTTCCGGTCCCGAGGGCCAGGAATACGTCTTCGCGGGCGGCCAAGACGGACAACAGGGGCTCCACCCCGTCCAAGACCCGGTATCCGTCGGGGACGGTCAACTCCGCCGCCAGGGCGGCGAGATAGTGGTTCTCGATGTCCTGGGATTCCTTCGGATCGATCTCCCGACGAAGCTTGAGTCGGAAGATGTCTTTGATGATGGAGGGGTCCGTGCGCCCCGCGAAGGGAACGCCCTCGGACGCCCGGGCCAAGCGCTGGAGGCTTAAGAAGGCCCGGTCCAAAGCGCGCACTCCCGCGCCGCCGGTGGATACCAGCGTGCCGTCCAGGTCGAAGAGGAGAAGTTTCATGCTCATGGTGGATATTTTAACAATTCCCGGCGGAAAATCCCGTTCCAATCTTAAATCGATTTCCCCGCGTTCCATGTTTTGCGGAGGGCGGTCGCCAGCTGTTTTTCGGTGAAGGGTTTCCGGAGCAGGTGGACGCCTTCTTCTCCGAGGCCTTGGAGGTCCAATATCTCGCCCGAATATCCCGACATAAAGAGGCATTTGATCCCCGGCTTGATCGCTTGGACCTTGGCGGCCAGCTCGCGGCCGTTCATGCCCGGCATGATCACGTCCGTGAGGAGGAGTTGGATGTCGTCACGGTGCGCCTCCGCCAACCGAAGGGCCTCCATGGGATTTCCGGCCGACAAGACCTTGTACCCCAACGATTGGATCATCGACTCCGCCATTTTCAGCGCCGCCGGCTCGTCCTCCACCAAAAGGACCCATTCCCCCCGGCCTTTCGGCGTTTCCGTCGACTCCGGAAGGACCGCTTCCGTAGGATTTCCGACGAACCGGGGAAAATATATCGAAAACGCGGTCCCCTTCCCCGGTTCGCTTTCGGCCTTGATGGTCCCGTGGCTTTGATTGACGATGCCGTAGATCATGGCGAGACCCAGGCCCGTGCCGCGGCCGACTTTCTTGGTGGTGAAGAAGGGCTCGAAGAGGTGATCGAGGACGTCCTTCGCCATCCCATGACCGGTGTCCTTGAACGACAGGAGGATGTGGCGGCCGGGAACGAACCGGGTATGGTCGGCGAGGAAGTCCTCCGTAAGGTTAACGTTCTTGGTTTCCACCACCACCCGTCCGCCGCCTTCCATCGCGTCCCGCGCGTTGACCGCCAGGTTGGCCAGGATCTGATCCAACTGGACCGGGTCCGCTTGGATGGGCCAAAGACCCTCCCCGGGGTTCCATTCCAAAACGATCCCCTCCCCCAGGATTTGGGCCAGCATGTTCTTCATTTTTTCGACGACGTCGTTCAATTCCAGGACGACCGGTTCGACCGTCTGCCTTCG
>PMLF01000214.1 GCA_003158755.1 Elusimicrobiota bacterium
GTCATGCCGGCGGAATAGCCTTCTTTTCCCACTTGGCCCGAAGGGATCGTGATCCTGATCTTTTGATCGTTCAGGAAACCGCCCAGACTTAGGTCACCCAAACTCATTTCCAACTGGGTGGCGGCCATGTCGATGCTTTCCGACATGGTCGCGTCCATGTCTCCCCGTTTTTCAACGCGGAGCTTTTGTCCTTTCGTGGGGACCGGGGCGAGGTCGGCCTGGATGGGGTATACCTCTCCCGTTCCTTTTCTCACGAAGAGGCCCATCGCTTCGCCGGGGGTCCAATCCGGAGGGAGCGCCCCCTGAGAATCGGGGACCCCGAGGCTCTTCAATTGTCGTTCTTCCACGGGCACGGGTTGCCCCGAGGAAAGCGTTGCATGGGGATTTTCACTCTGCAGAATGCGCTGAAGGTTTCGGAGTTGCTGCCGGGTTTGCTCCATCCCGCGGTCCTTGGTGTATCCATCGATGATTTGAAGGAGCCGTTCGTCCGACAGGTCCATTTGAAAACCGAACTCGGCGTAAAGTTCGGGGAGGATTCGCTTCCGCGCGATGAGGGCCTTTTCGTTCCGGCTGTAGTCCCGGCTCCGGATGGGCGTCCGGAGGCGATTTCGGAGGGCGCCTTCGATCTTCCCTTCCTCCTCGCCGATGACGATGAAGACGCATTCGCTGTAATCCGCGACGGAAAGGTAACGGTCATTGAAAATATTGTTGGATTCGAAGTCGAGGATCGGGAGGAGAGCGGCCGGAACGCCGCCCTTTCCTCCCGATTTATCGGCCTCCATTTTATCGATGTTCTTCAGGATGACCACCGGGTTCTTCTGGCGCTTGGCGAGTTGCCCCCGCGTGATGATGCCGGGTTGGGCGCCGATATACGTGGGCGCATGGCCGAGGAGCATCGAGACGTCTTTGACGCTGGCCATATCGATCTCGACGATTTCCCGGTTCATCAGCCGGGCCATGATCTTGGCCACGAGGAGCTTTCCGGTTCCGTCGGATCCCAGGAAGAAGAGGATGGAATTGGTCTTGCGGAACAGGAGGAGGGCTTTCTTATATTGTTCCTCAAATTCGGGATCGGGAGTTCCGGCTTTCCTTAACTGTTTGATGCGGCGGAGCATCCGTTGTAGGGAAATCTGCTGATGGAAAACCATTCCCAGGGCGGCGCGGAGCGAGTTCTTCAGGCTCTCCTGGCCTTGGATGGTTTCGGCCATGAGAGTTTCGGCTTCCAGGGCTTTTTCGTGGGCTTCCCGGTGAATACGGAGCTCCCAATCTTCCGCGGATAAGTCGGTGAGGTCGGTGATATCCTCCAGGAGGTCCGGGGCCCTGGGGAGAGTGTTGTAGTCGGNNCAGAAGGAGTTCGGCCTTCGTTTTCTCCGTCTTGGACGTGATCTTGTCGATCCGGGGACCGTAATCTTGATTCAGGAACTCCGGGTTTTCCCGCTTGCGGAGAGCGCTGTCGCGGGCGGCCGTGACGTCGTCGGTCCCCACGATGCTGCCTCCCCGGTCTCGGACGTTTAGAGTGGCATGGCGGAGAGTTTGAAGGAGGAGGGTCGGGTCCGCCTCCGGATCGTCGGAAAGTTCCCGGAGGGTTTTCCGGGCGCCGGTCGAGAGGGATAACCTTTCCCCTTTTTCGTTCTNNTTTCGTTCAACCGGCGGCATTGGAGGGCCGCTTGCTCGAGGGTCAAGAGATCCCGAGGGTCCTTGATCTCAAAGCCGACGGGATGGAACCCCACGCGGTAGGAAACCACTTTTTCGTGGAACCAGAGGTGGGTTTCCCTCGAGCACACGAACACGACGGGCAACTCTCCGGGCCTTCGCTTGCTGAAAACGGATTCAAAGGCGGCGATCCGTTCGCTTTCGTCCCCGAACTTTTCCGAGAACGCGTCCAAATCCAAAAAGAGGATCCTGCCGGGCGTCCCAGTTCCCCGGGCGCCGGTGTCCTGGGCTGTCTGAAGGATGCGGGTCAGTTCGTCCCTTTTTTGATCGAAGGACCCGGATATTTCCCGGAAGTTGACGGATAGTATGTCCTCGGCCAAAGGGTGGTGGGGATCGTTTAGAAAGGATTCCGCCACCGCTTGTGGCGTGAGGTTCTTAATATTATGGGAGGGGGCGATGACCGTGTATCCCGCGCCGGGGACGCTTTCCACGCCCTTTCGAATTTCGTCCACGACCGGCCGGAAACGGTTTTTCAGCCCAACGACGTCGGGGGGCTGGTCCGATTCATCGGGTTTGAAGAGAACCGGTTTGTCGGCGTCGGCGGAGTGGCGGATGACTTTTTCTTTTTCGATGAACGCCTCCATCCGGCCTTCGTTCCGATAAGACGCCAGGATGCGCTGTTCCCGGATTCTTCCGGCGGGAGACCCGGTCAATGTTTGGTGCAGGATGGCGACGGCCAAATCGTCGTCGTAGTCGTGGGTGCCTTCGGCCTTTCGGATCGACGTCGCCGAATCCGACGCCATCCCCGGGTCCGCGTATTGCACCAATTGGCGGATCGGGCTTTGCGAAATGCGGCGCAAGGCGGGAACTTGCAATTCCAACGAGTGGATTAGGGATCCGGGGTTGTCCCCGGCCTTCTGGTAATCTTCTTGGATGCCCGCGAGGAGGTCGATATTGGCATCGAGCATGCTTCGGAGGGGGCGGTTGGCGGGCGTATCCTCCAGGGAGGCCCTCTGGGTCTTCAACGCGTCGATGGCGGTCAGGAGTGCGTCCCACGGTTTCGAGGGGAGGGAAACCACCCGGTCGGGAAATAGATCTTTGAGTCGGAGGTCCAGCCCGATCAGTATCAGTCGATCCAAGTTGTCGGAAAGATCGTTATCGTCCGATGGGTTGTCGTCCTCCGTTCCCTTGCCCGATGGCTTCGCTTCGGCGGTAGCCATGACTTTTTTGAGTCGAACTTCGTAGTCCGCGAAAGCGGTTGCCCTCATATCCGTTTCGGATCCGGTCTTCTGCCGACCCAAAATAAGGCGTTGTTCTCGGGTTGCCCAACGGCGGGCGCGCAGCAGGAGTCCTAGGGTGGCGGGGTCGAAGGAGAGGAAGAGGTTCCTCACTCCTTGCTGGTAACTGGGTTCCGAGAAGATGGATTGAAACATCAACCCGGCCTCGAGCCTCGATTTATTGCGGGCGGCCATGAAAAGGTTTTGCGCCAAGTGGATGTTCTCCTTCTCCTCCCGCGTGAGCTCCCCCCAACGTCCATCCCGCAGCTTGTCCTCCGGCAGATCCCAGAGGAGCATCAAAATGTCGTAGGCCGATCTTTCCAGATTGGAGGACAGGGTTTGGGTCCACGTTCCCATCGGTTTGGGTTCCATGCCGTTCCGGATCATCACTTTTCGGAAACCGACGTAAATCAGGCCGAAAAGGAACAAGGGACTGACCGCGCCCAAGTGGAGCTGGAAAGGCTCCAGCGCCGCGCTCGTCCCGGTCAGAGCCTGATGGGTGGAGGCGGCCGCGTGAAACAAAACATCCGCGACGGCGTTGCCGTGGAGGAGAGGGATCGTTACGAGGAGGACGAGGATCACGGAGGCCGCCATGAGGGCGTGGCGGGCGGCGCGGGATTTCGCGGTGGACGGTCGCGATCGAACGGGAACGCTCCCGGCGGTCTTATTTCGGGCGGAGATCGGTCCTAGGGGTTTCGCCGGTAAAAGTTCATAAACCGTGGATTCCGTGATCGGAGGCATTTTCTTAAGCAAGGTTCCCGCGCGCGAGGGAGGGAGTGTCAATTCCAGCCATGCGCCATCGGTGGTAAGGACGGCTCCTTCCGTTTTCAATTGCTCCATGTAGCTCGCCCAAAGAGGACCTTCTTCGGAGGGAATGGAGGCTTCGGGGAAAAGCGCTTTAGAAAGAATCGTCGGTATGCGCAGGGTCCAGGCGTCGCTCCGCTTGTCGACCGTGACGCAACGGAGGAGGGGGTTCTCCGCCTGGATGGCGTCGAGGTCGTTCCTTCGGTCCGACGGGATCGAGAGGGTCCGGACGCCGGTTCGACGGGTTCTTCGGAGAATATCCAGGAGCAGGGACTCTTTCGCGATCGTAGGCGGCGAGGCGGAGGAGAAGACCTCCCTTTCCATTTCCTCCAAGGTCCGGTGGTTCGATCGCAAGAGTCCTCGCTCGGAGATCTGGTAGACGTGATTGACCAGGACGTAGGTCATGAACCGGTGTTCCTTATCAGCGGTCCGAAGCCAGGGTTCCATGGCGGCGCGCGATCCCTCGACCTGGATCCCCCGGGCGGGAATCTCCGACTCCAGAGCCGGATGGCGCGTAACCCCAGGGATTCCTTCGGCCAACTTCCAGAGCCGAAGGGCGTAATGGTTCCATTCCTCCGCTTCCCTGGTTTCCATTCGATCCCGGGCGGATTCGGGTTTCAGGGCGATGTGCGGAAGCTCCAACGTTTGAAGTCCTTTGGATTCCACCGCTCCCCGGAGCATGGGGTCCTCGAAAGCGTTCCGTAAATGGGCTTCGTTCTCCGAAGAGAGGAGGATCGTCCGGACGCCGGCGGCTCGGGCGGCCAGAAGACGCGAGGAGAGGTGGTCCGTTCCCTTGTCCACGCCCAAGACGCGGCCGCGGGCGTCTAAATCCGCGATGACCGCCAAGTCGTTTTTCACCCGGAGGTTTCGGACCCTGCCGGACCCGGCCAGGAACAGGCTTCCGGCCATGGACTCATCGTTCAGGACGTCGGCGCAGTTGGGTACGCCGAATTCCAGGGTGCTTCCGGCGAGA
This sequence comes from Elusimicrobiota bacterium, assembly GCA_003158755.1. Taxonomy (GTDB): domain Bacteria; phylum Elusimicrobiota; class Elusimicrobia; order FEN-1173; family FEN-1173; genus FEN-1173. Next base: position 4,708 of record PMLF01000214.1, read on the forward strand.
GCCTCCAGGGGGGTTCCCAATTGTTCCCACTGCATTTGGATCAGGTCGTGGGCGATCTTGGCGCTTTCGATCATTTTCCCTTGGCGCTCGTTGTCCAAGTCCCGGACTTGGAGACCGAATTCCCGGGAGGCTCCGGCGAATTGGACGCTGGCCTGGACTTGGCGAAGGCCGGCCCCGCCGTCTTCCGTGCGGAACACCCCGGGGGTCGCCCCTTCTTGAGGCGATTCCCTCACCCCTTGTTTTTGGTGACCCTCCCCGAAGTCGGTCAGCAGGTTTTCCAGCGTGATGACCGATTTTTCGGGGAGTTCGTTCAGGTATCGCCGCCACGTCGCCAGCGCGAAGGCCGTTTGAACCAAGCCCGTCAGTTGACGGGCGCCGAACTCCTGGGTGTGGTCGCGGGCAAGCCTCCGACGGATTTCCGCTCGTTGCTCCGGATGGAAATCCACCTCCTTCTCGGGGATGTCCATTTCTTCCCTGGCGCGGGGGACGATGTGCGTCTCGAACATTTGTTCCCTGGCTTCCTCGGCGTAGCCCGGGAGGCTGACGACGATGGCCGTATCCAGGATGGCGGAGGGGATTTCTTCCCGATAGTTGCAGGTGTAGACGACGATCCAATCGGAGGTGTCGAGGTGGGTCATGTAGTTCTCCACCAAGCGGCCTTGGGAAATCTGGACGCCGGCGTCCTTGGCTTCATCCGAGCCCTTTTCAAATTCGTCCACGATGACGACCGGCGGACCCAGCTTCCGATCGCAGGTCTCGAGCCCTTGCTGGAAGGGGCCGCCCCGGGCTCCCTCATAGGTGTATTCGAACCCGGCGACCGCGTCCGCACCGGCGTAGGAAACGAATAGGAAGTTTCGTTTCAACGCTTTGGCCAGCCGTTTCCCGAGGGTGGTTTTTCCCGTTCCCGGAGGTCCCAGAAGGACGATGGTGATCGGCACTTTCGGTTTTCGGAAACGGGGGAGGGCGGCCGCCGCGGTCGAGGATGCGGAGGTGGCCGCGGTCAGGCCCAAATCCCGCCGGATCAAGGAGTCGTCGATTAGGACCATGGTGTCTTTGGCTTTCTGCATGCCGTAGTGGCTCTGATTCAATTCGCTTCGAAACGCGGCTTTCTCGGAGGCGATCCGCCGGTCCAGCGCTCCGGGAATGCCCCCCAATTCTTCGGCGTCGGGGATGATGGGTTTGGGCCGAGGGATGCCGAAAGTTCTAATCGCTCGTTCGAGGTACTCTCCCAGTTTCGGCCGTTCGTTCACGTTCTCGGCCGATTGGAATTGCAACAAACGTTTCTTGAGTTCGTCCAACGCTTCGTCCGTGACGTCGTTGACGGCCGGGGTAGCCAAGGCCAAAAGCTGTTCGACCTGAATGTCCAATGGCTGGTTCGCTTCGATCTTGGACGCGGCGGCGGCGCCGTAAATCTTCAGGAGGCGGGTCAGCGCCGGTTCATAGCTTTTTTTCTCCATAGCCTTGGCGGCTTGATACTGTGCCAGGGCTTTCTCCACTTCTTCCCTCGCGCGCCGGTTCATGCCGGGGAGGACCGGTTCCGCTTGTCGAATGAGGGAAGCGGCTCGTTCGGCCAGGGGGAGAGAATCTGGAGAAGGCAGTAGGCGTAGCGAGTTGTCGTCCAGAGCCGAGCGCAAAGCCGGGTGAAGGGCGTTCCAGGACGGGGAGGGTGTCTCCCCTTCGCCGATATTTTCCCCCGCGGAGTCTTGAATCTTCAGAACGGCGTCCGTTGCCGCGTTCGCGAAGATCTGTACGGCCCACCTCACCGGGTCCCGGGAGGCGTCTCCCGGAGTCCTCCGGATCTTTTCAAGGAGAGGTTCCAATACGCCGTCCAAGTCTTCGTCGGCGACGTCGGAGACCCCGCATCCTTGCAGGACGCGGCGCGCTTGGTCCCGCATTTGAATCAATTCGAAGGAAGGGTTTGAGGGTATGTTTTCCATGGCGAACTCGTCATAATCCGAGCCGGCGGAGGCGCTGAAATACCGGTGGGTGTCCGCGTCGACCAGCGCCACCAGGGGCGGTGCGGGAGCCCCTTCCTCCGCCCGCCAATGGGCCAACATCTCCCTCAAGAAAAGGATGGACTCCCTGGGATAGGCCTGGGGAAGGGCCGAAAAATCGGTGACGAAGGTTACGTTCATCCGTAGCGCGCGGGTCCGATCCAGGATGGTTTTGATGTGTTGAAGGGCCGCCGCACGGTCCGAGGGGAGTTCCCGAAGGTCCAAATACACGCATCGGTTCCCCGCCGCGCGGGATCGGCGGGCCAAGGCCCGCAGGACCGTATTTTTGGAGGCCTCATTGGGGACCAGGAGGCTGATCTTGTTGGGGGTGGCCGCACGGTCCAGGACCTGGTTCACGTAAGCGTCCTCCGCTGTCGCTTCCGGCGGGGTGTCGACCGTCAGGTCTCGCAGGGAGCGGTCGTCGTCGGCATCGGCGATGCGATGGGCCATTTCCTGGACGCGGGCTTCCAATGGACCTCGAGCGGCGCGGCTGGTGACCGATCTTTCCACGGCGGCGTCCTCCACATAAATGCCGTGTCGAAGTTGGAGGTCCATGTTTCGAGAAGCCTCGTAGGCCTTCCACATGGCGTCTTTATTCTCCTTTGGGACCGCCTCTTTAAAGAAATCCGCTTCTTCGAAAAAATCCGCGCGGATGAACCCATAGGCGCAAAGGATCTCGTTTTCCGTGTTCCATACGACGGTTTCGGGAGAAGTGCAGGAGCGAATGCGACGATCCATGCGGCTGAATTCATCCTGGAAAATTTTATTGACGGTTTGTACCGCTTGACGAAGGGTCTGGTTTTCTGCGGATATCTTTTTTATCGCGGCGGGGATCTCTCCTTCCGGTCCGCCCTTCGAGCCCAGGCGTTTGTCGATCCATTCCCGCTTGTAGATCCCCATGGCCTCCCTCGCCTCCACGGGTAGGCCGGGCTCGCCCAACTCAGAGTTCCAGGCTCTTCCTTCGGTCTCGAGATCGCTGGAGACCGTTTCAAGGAATCGGAGGATGCGCCCTTTTTCTTTCGGCTCGAGGGGCCGGTCACCGTTGTCCTCCGGAAGGAGGGAATAGAGGTGCTCCATT
>PMLF01000101.1 GCA_003158755.1 Elusimicrobiota bacterium
TGAGCTTGTCGAAGCATGAGCAAGTTCCATCGAGGGCGGATCACCCTTCGACAAGCTCAGGGTGAGCGGAATTCGGAATAAATATTTCTAACGCAGGCCGGATTCCCGAGGATGCCCGATGTCCTCCGCCAGCAATATCGCCTCGGCGATTTCTTTCAAAGGTTTGCACCGGTTCATGCTTTGCTTCTGCATCTCCCGGTGAGCCTCCGGTTCGCTCATTCCCCGATTTTTCATGAGCAGGGCTTTGGCCCGGTCCACGGTCTTTCGCGCCGCCAACGCCTCCTCGGCGGCCGCTTTTTCCGAAAGGATTTGGGCGCACGCGACGGCCGAAGCGCATTGGTTCGCCACGGCCTGCAGGAGGGAAACTTCCTCGGGGGTAAAGACCCGTTCCCGGTCCGTGTAGGAATTGAGGACACCGATGACCTTGCCCCGGAAAAACATCGGTACCGACAAGAGAGATACCAATCCTTCCGAAGCGGCGATGGTGGGGAAACCGAAGCGGTTGTCCGCCCGGACGTCTTTCACCATCAGGGGTTTCTTCTCCAACACGGTACGGCCGGAAAGGCTTTGAGCCATACGGATGGAAGGTTTCCTTCGATAAGCGTCGGACGTTGATTGGGTGGCGGCGACGGAAAGCATGTTCGTGGCCGAGTCCAGGAGCATCACGGAACAAATTTTTGAACCCAGAGCCTGGGCCGCCACGGTGACGGCCAATTGGAGGACCTCCTCCAAGAGCCGGCCCGAAGCCGCCGCCCCCGACACGTCGGTCAGGACTTGGAAGCCTTTCTCAAAGATGGAAGATCCGTTTCCGTCCTTCAACTTCATGTTCTTCTCCTTACTTCGACGGGGATTTCTTCGGTCCTCAGCGCCCGGCAATCCCCCGCTATTGAGCCATGTAAAAACAATGCCCTACCCACCGCTCGTGCTGAGCTTGTCGAAGCACGACAAGTTACCGACAATCTTGACTTACCCTTCGACAAGCTCAGGGTGAGCGGATTTTAGGACTTTGTTTTTACAGGCATCAATAACGTGAACAAAATCAAATTCTGCATGATCGACGGCGATCCGGCCGTGCGATGGTCCACCGGGTGCGGTTTTCCGTATTACAACGGAGGAAATGTTGGAATCGGGACGCCCACACCCATAACCAAATGTTCCATTTTCGATCCATTGATTTCCTCCGACCCCCGTCGGCGCCGGCCCGGGGTAATTGGATACCCCGGGCCGGGCCGCCGGACGGATGTTAGAACGTGTAGATCACCTGAGCCCCGACGGTGGACTGGTTCTTCTTGCTGGAAACCACTCCATGGGTGTCGGTGAAGGCTTTCTTGTTGGACGTGTCTTCCCGGTATTCCAGACGGGTGATGACGCTAGTGGCCAGCTTGTGCTGGAGGGTGAGCGTCAAGCTGTCTAGGACGATGGGCACGGGAGAACCCGTCCGCGAACCGTCGTCGGCGAGGTTCTCGAAACGGACCGCGGCGGAGTTCTTGTCCGTGAAGGCGTAGTTGGCGTGTACCGCGACGCCCTGCCAGTTCTGCGTCCGATTATTGGCGTCGACCGCGGTCAGCCCTTCCTCGACGCCCCAGTCGGCGTTGGCGTCCAGGGTCAGCTTGTCGGTGGGCGTGTAGGTGACGATGGCGTCCACCAGGCTTCGGCCGTTCTTTTCGGTGGACCCATTGGGGACGTTGGGGTGCGACGTTTGTTCCGGTCCGTAGGCGCCGCCAAGGACGGCTTTGATCTTCGGGTTGATGGTATAGGTCACCTGCCCGATGACGGTCTTGCCCTTGTTGTTGTCCTGGAGGTTATCCCAGCCGTTGACGACGCTGGCGACGGCGTCCAGGGGGCCCCAAACCTTCTCATACTTGATTCCCGTGTGAGTGAAGGGAATCGCGTAATTGAAGAGGAACCCGCGCGAGATGTTGAGGTCATCCTTGGCTTCGATGACTTCCGCGCCGAACGGGGTCGAGAACTTTCCAACGGTCCACGTGCCGGCCGTCCAAGGGCAGGGATAACTTACGAAGGCCTGCTCCAAGTCGATCTGCGTCGTCGTGTTGGCCGGGGAGACATACGCCTGGGAGATGGCGTCCTTCAGGCCGGAATGGATCACGCTCGCGTCGAAGCCATAGATCACGTCCACGCGGTAGGTGACGTTGTCCTTGGTGGTTCCGGACACGGCGACCTTGCCGTCCTGGAGCGTGAAGCTGTTCGCGTTGGCGTCGAAGGTGCGAAGGACGTTGGTCGTCTGCTTGTTGAAGTTGTAGTTGTAGGCGAAGTCCACGAAACCTCCGATCGTCGGTCCGTCGGCGCGGACGAGAGCGGTGGTGGTGAACAAGAATATGAATAACGAAACGATCTTTTTGAGGCGCATCGAGTTCCTCCTTAATTTACGCTAATTGCCGGCGTAATTTACATCTCCCGTTGAAAAACGGGTATGGACTGATTCCGCTTTTTGTTGACTTTTTGTAACTACTCAGGCCCCAGGGTGTTCCCTCCCCCGTTTACGGGGGAGGGTGGCCGGAGGCCAGGAGAGAGGGGATTAGAAACCGGTTTTCCCCGCTGTTCGCCCTCTCCCAGGCCCTCCCCCGTAAACGGGGGAGGGATCAGAGCTGTTACGACTTTTTAATTCTTGCCTCAAACGGCGGCGGAACCCCGCTCGCCGGTCCTTAGGCGGACGACGTCCTGCACGTCCGAAATGAAGATCTTTCCATCGCCCGGCTCGCCCGTATGGGCCGCCTCGCCGATGGCTTTCAGGAGCGTCTCCAAGTGGGCGCCGTCGACGACGACTTCCATCCTTACCTTGGGTACCATCTCCATCTTGTAGGCCGCTCCGCCCGCTTTATTGGTCATGCCGTTCTGCAGGCCATGCCCCTCAACCTGGGAGACCGTCAATCCATGGGCTCCCGCCGCTTTGGCCGCGTTCTTAACCGCCTCGAACTTTCCGGGGCGGACGATGATTTCAAGTTTTTTTATAGACATTGGAATTCTCCTTATAAAGAGTCTCGACAAGAACCTGTCCAAACAACCCGCCATACCTCTCATGCTGAGCTTGTCGAAGCATGAGCCCTTGCCGCCTACCCCCGCTCACCCTTCGACAAGCTCAGGGTGAGCGGGGGGTCTGGGTAGGTTCTAGAGAGCCTCGACGCCTTTTTCCCCGGTGCGTACGCGCATGGCGCTGGACGCTTCCAGGACGATAATCTTGCCGTCGCCGATGTTTCCGGTCCGGAGCGAGTCGCCCATGATGTCCATGGTGCGCTTCACGTCCCAGTCCCGCACGAGGACTTCCAGCTTCACTTTGGGCAGGAAGCGGATCATTTCGTCGTCGGCTCCGCCGTTGGTGTCGGCCTTCTGCCGGCCGAACCCGCGCACGTCCATGACCGTCAATCCCACCGCCAGGTCTTCCTTGCGCAGGGCGGAGACCACGTCGCCCAACTGCTCGGGACGGATGAGGCAGGTGACCATGCGGACGCGGTAGCTCTTCTGGACGCTCGTCAGTCCCACGTAGAACAGGCTGACCGCGGCCCAGCCGCCGGCGATCCAGAAGCAGATCTTCGCTTCGGACACCGCGTCGGCGTTGCCGATGATGTAGAGATACAGGATGGCGATGACCATGATGATGTTGGCGATCACGCCCAGCACTGGAACGATCCCGTGCTTCAAGAGGTTAAAGTCCTTCCGGTTCTTGAAGGCGAGGATGGTCCAGCCGCAGGTAAGCCCGTAGAGGATGAACGTCCCGAAGTTGGAGGCGAGCGTAATGCCCGTCAACCCCACGACGGATCGGACGCCGATGGCGGCGATCCCCGTCGAAACGGCCACCAAGACCCACAACGCCATGTGCGGCGTCGCGAAGCCTCGGTGCATGAAGCTCAACATCTCGGGGAGTTCCCGATCTTCGGCCATGCCGTTGGTGACGCGGACGGCGGTGTTCATGCAGCTCAAGGTCGTGCCGATGATGGCGATGGCCACCGTTACGGCCATGGTGATCATGAGCCCGAAGCCGATGCCCGGCAGGACGTGGTCGCCCAGGAGCTTGGCCATGTCGCCGATGGGAGCGCCGGAAGCGGCCGCCGCGGCCATGCCGGTGGTGGTCGTGGTGCCGGTGACGTTAACTAGTTTTTCGCTCACCATGAGGCCCGCGGCGAGATATTCAACCAAGTAGGCGAAGACGCCTTGGATGACGAGGGAGAGGATGATGGCTTTCGGGATGTTCTTCTCCGGTTCCTTCGTCTCCGCCGCCAGGGCGGTGCAGGACTCGAAACCGACGAGGATCAGTATGGCCAGCGTGGACTGGACCATGACGCCTTGCAGGGAGTGGGGCTTGATGGAATCCCATCCGCCCGAGAAGGCCCATTGGGTCGCGCCCTGCGGGTTGGCGAACCGATAATAGATGGCCAAGCCGCTGAAGACCACGAGGGTCACCAGTTGGATGACGTTGATCCACAGGGAGGTTTTCGTGGAGCCCGTGACGCCTCGGAAGGCGATGTAGCCGGTCACGAGGGCGAAGCCCGCTCCGATCGCCGTCAGCGCACCCATGGAGAGAGTGGCTCCGGTGAAGGCCGTATAGATGTAGCCGATCAGCGTGGCCATGAAGGCCACCATGACGCCCGGGTAGACCCAATAGAAGAGGTGGGCCGCCCATCCGGTCGTTAGCTTCGCCAAGCGCGCCAAGGAAACCGGCGTGTTGTTTTTTTCCTTTTGGGTGTCGAGGAACGCTTTTTCAGCGAAGTAGCAGCAGCTGGCGAAACCGGCTTCCGGGTAAATCTTCGCCAATTCGGCGTAGGAGAACGCCGTGAGGAAGGCCACAACCAAAGCCACAACGATGCCGGCCCAGATGTCCGAGGCGACGGACGCGCCGCTGGGAGCGGTGGCCGCAGCCTGTAATTGATAGGTAATCCAGAGGAATGCCCCTGGGGCGATTAGGGCCATGGCGTTCACCGTGGCGCCCAAAAGTCCCAGGGTCGGTTTGACCGTCGGTTTTAAAACCGGCGTGAGTGTCTGATTCTGGCTCATAGAGCCTCCCTATTTCCTGATTTGTTTCGTCTTGGTTAAGGAAGGGAGGGCGGGGCATAAAAAAAGCGCCTTCGCCCCCGAGACTTCCGGGAACCAAGACGCCGTCGTCTAAATATCGCGGGATCGGCCTAAAATAAAAAATCCTCCCGCGCCCTAAGGCTTGGGAGGACATCACCGTCCCTCAACATCAAGAACACGTCATCGTGCTCTGCGCTTATTATACCAACCGCCGTTCGCTTGTCAAGAAAAATCTTTCAATTTTTTATGGATCATCTTCCGCGCGATGCGCGCCAGTTCCTCCGATCCGATGCCCAGCCGCCGGTAGTCGCGATAGTGCTCTTGAGCCTGCCGTCGAAGAAGAGGGGGGGAGATCCTTCTCGCCCGCAGGGATTTCACGCGGTCTCTCAGGGCGTTGATTTCCTGAGTCGAGGCGGAAATCCCGGCTTCTCGAAGAGCCGCCTCCACGCCGCCGCGGCCCGAATGCTTGCCGAAAACGAAGGTCCGCTTCCCTCCGACTTGCCGTTCCGGGATGAACTGGTAGAGGGTGGGATCTTTCGCCACGCCGGAGGTGTGGAGGCCGGACTCGTGGGCGAACGCTCCTTCGCCAACGATCGGCGCGTGGGCCTGCAAAAATATTCCCGAAGCGCTCTCGATCCTCCGGCGGGCTTCCGTCAAAAGGTCATAGCGGAAGCCCGGCAGGGTGATCCCGTAAAGGAGCCGGAGCTGCATGACGACCTGTTCCAGGGCCGCCATCCCCGCCCTTTCTCCCAGCCCGGCGACGGAAACTCCCGCATGGGTGGCGCCGAGGGACAGGGCGCGCACGCAGTTGGCCGAAGCCAAGCCCAGGTCGTTGTGGAAATGCCCGTGGAAGTCGGCGCCCCGTCGCCGGGTGAGGGAGATCAAAGGGGGTAATAGGGCGTCGAGTCTTTCCGGAGAAAGGCATCCCACGGTATCCGAGAACGTTAGCCGCGTGCCGCCGGCGCTTAGGCAGGCGTCCGCCCATTTCAGGAGATACCGGGGGGCCGCGCGCGAGGCGTCCTCGCCCACGAATTCGATCCGCTGGAAGCCCGCCCGTCGGGCGTGGTGGATCACGTCGACGATCAGCCGGAGGTTGGCACCCAGAAACCATGATTCGGGCCGGTTTCTTCCTTCGGCTTCGGAAACGCCTTCCCGGTGCAGCAGGGCCTTTCCGAACTTGTGTTTGACGTGCCGGCTCGATGTCGCCGAAAGCAGGAGGATGGAAAGATCTTTGACCGGCGTCCCGGCGCGTCGGGCCAGGTCCGCCGCCGCGTCGATCTCCTTGGGTTCCGACCGGCACATGACCTGGATTTCGACCTCTTTCCGTATCCGGCCGTTGCGTTGCGAACGCAAGCAAGCCACGACCGCTTCCCCTTCCTCCGGTGATACCGCCGGGAAGGCCAGGTTCAAAACGTGGACCCCGAGGCGCGAAAGAAATTCCGCCATTTCGAGCTTTTGACGGGCGGAGAACGCGACCCCCGCCATCTGCTCCCCCTCCCGGAGGGTGTCGTCGTAAAGGCGGATCTTATCCGCCGGAAGGAAATGCGATCCGCGCTCCCGCGGCTCATCGTTACCTACCTTTCGTGGTGAGTCGTATTTAGGAACCGTCATTCCGGCGGAAGCCGGAATCCAGGGTTTAACGCTTCGTTCAAAAATCCGCTTTGCAACCTGGACCCCGGCTTCCGCCGGGGTGACGGCCAAACTCACCGACTCGTGGGAAAGGATAAGCTCCCGGCGAGGTGGGCGTTTCATCCGCATCCTCCGCCCCCGCCTTGGCAGACCGTTCCGCATCCCCGCCAGGGGACGTGCAGCTTGGAAAAATTCCCTTTGCCGAAGGCGGCTTCCAAGCCGCTGGAGATGAGCCCTTCCACCATCTCAACCCGGAGCCCCTCTTCCGTCAGGGTCCGCAGCGGACTGAGCCCCGCCCCGCTCGTCAGAAGGAGGCGGCAATCTTTCAATGCCCGCGCCAGTTCCCGCCAGCGGTCCTCGCCCGCGCCCGGCGCCGGAGTCTTACGTTTCTCGACCAAAATATATTGGCCGTCGGATTCCGCGAACACCCAAATATCCTCGGCTTCGCCCAAATGTTGGTTGACCAGGACGCCTTCCCGGCTCGCCACGGCCACATAAGGACGGACTTCCTCGGGTCTCGACGGGAGCGACGCGGCCTCTCGAAGGTCTTGAACGGTTTCCTCCGCCATGGGTTCGCCCAAAAGGCCCGACGCGTCGGCCCGGCACCGGGTGCAGTGGCGCATTAGAGGGATGATTTTCTCAATCTCGTTCCGAGTGCCTTCGAGGCTGGAAGGCGACGGCGCGGGCAAGTCTTCGAATTCCGCCCCCTCCACGGGAACCATCGGGATGCAGTTCAATACGTCCGCGCCGAGGGCGCGGACCGTCCGGGCGACTTCGGGGATGTGGTCGTCGTTGATCCCGGGTATTAGGATCGAGTTGATCTTCACGGTGATTCCGTTCTTCTTCAGCTCTCCGATGGCGACGCGCTGGCGTTCCCAAATAAGGGCGCCGGCTTCCTTCCCCCGATACAAAGTCTTTCCGTCCCGCGCCCAGGCGTATACTTGTGCGCCGATCGCGGGGTCCACCGCGTTGACGGTGATCGTCACGTGGCTGACCTTCAACCTCGCCAGCTCATGGATGTTCGGCAGCAGGTTAAACCCGTTGGTGGCGAGGCAAAGGATGAGGGAGGGGAAATCCCGGCGCACGAGGTCGAGGGTCTCCAGCGTCTGCTCGGCGTTGGCGAACGGGTCGCCGGGGCCGGCGATGCCCACCACCGCGAGGCGAGGGTTCTTCGCGGCGGCCTTTTTCAAATAGTAGAGGGCCTGGCCCGGCGAAAGCACCGCGCTCGTGACGCCGGGACGAGTTTCGTTAGCGCAATCGAACTTCCGGTTGCAGAAGCGGCATTGGACGTTGCACCGGGGCGCCACGGGCAGGTGGATCCGGCCGAACTCGTGCCGGACCGAGTCGTTGAAACAAGGATGTTTGGATGGATCGACGGAAGAATTCATAATTTCCCCCTCAAACAGTTTTTCTCTAGTGTTCCACCTTTGGATAAATAATCGCTCATGCTGAGCTTGTCGAAGCATGAGCCCTTTGCGCCGTTCACACTCACCCTTCGACAAGCTCAGGGTGAGCGGGTTCCTTTGAGTCAACGGAACGATAAAGAGACACCTCACCTCACATATACGCGTATCCGGCGGTCGAAACGTCCTGCTTATGCCGGAGGACGGCGTTGACGATCGAATCGAAAAGACCCTGCGCGCCTTGGTACCCGATGTGCAGCACCCTCTGTCCGCCGAGGGAGTCGTGCAGGGGGAACCCCACGCGGACGAAAGGAACGTTGAGTTTCCGGGAGATGGGGTAACCCTTGCTGTTGCCGATGAAAAGGTCGGGAGAGGCGGAAACGGCCTCTTGCTCGATATCCGCGAAGTCCACTCCCTCCTTGACCGTGATCTTCGAAGCCATCTGCGGGCAGACCTCGCGGATGCATTCCTCCAGACGTCCGCTTTCTCCGCCCGAGGCGCAGAGGACGGGGACGATGCCGACGCTGGCCAGGAACGAGGCGAGGCCCACCACCAAGTCCTCTTCGCCGTAAACGATCGCTCGTTTCTCGAACACGTATTTGTGGGCGTCGAAGAATGAATCGATCAACCGCCCCCGTTCCTGGACGTATTTCTCCGGGACGGGGCGCCCGCTCAACACTTCCAGGAGTTGGAAGAAGAGGTCCGTTTCGTCCACCCCGATGGGCGTGCCGAGCGTTGTGCGCGTAACGCCGAACCGGGTGCGCAAAGATTCAGCCCCGGTCGGACGCCCTTTCAGCGTCCGGCCGAACTCGATGGATGCGAAATTGGCGCCCATTCCCTTCAGGTCTTCCATCGTCGTTCCTCCGTCGGGGAGGAGGCGGTAGCGGTCCCAAGTGGGGGCATCCAAGGTTTCCGAATAATCAGGAAAAAGGGTGAACGGCAGGTTGAAATCCTCCAGGATCTCCTTAAGGTGGCGCAAGTCGGCGGGGGAAAGGAACCCCGGGAACAGGTTGACGCGGCGGATCTTGTCCCCGCCGTCGGCAAGGGTATCCACCGTCGCTTTGACCGCCGCGTGAAACCCCTCCATATGGGAACCCGCGTAGCTGGGCGTGGACGCGTGGACCAACGCCGGCATTGGGCGGCCGGTCCTTTCCCGAAGGTAGTCTCGCAACAGGTGGGGGACGTTTTCGCCGATGGTCTCGCTCAGGCACGTGGTCGCCACGCCGATGAATTTCGGGTGGTATTGCTTGATCACGTTGTCCAACGCGGTCGTCAAATTGTCCTTTCCGCCGAAGACCGCCGTGGACTCGGAGAAGTTGGAAGACGCCACGTCCATCGGTTCCCGGAAATGGCTGATGATATAGCGGCGCACGTAGGTGGCGCAGCCTTGGGACCCGTGCAAGAGCGGCAGTCCTCCCTCGATCCCTCGGAAAACCATGCACGCCCCCAACGGGGAACACTGCTTGCAGGCGTTACGGGTGGAAACGAACGATTTGTTCTTGGTCGCCTTCATAGGGTCCGCCTTTTCTCATTACGCCGATTTCTTGAGGATCTCCTGCGACGGAAATCTTTCCCGGGCTTTCCATTTCCACACCGGGCTCATCACCGTGGAATGAACCTCTCGGGCGAAATTTAGCATGCCTTCAAACCCCGCCAGGGCGATCTTTCGCTCGTGGTTGTGGTCGCAAAACCCGACCCCGAGTTTGTAAGCGATGGGCCGTTCCTTGACGCCGCCGATGAA
>PMLF01000180.1 GCA_003158755.1 Elusimicrobiota bacterium
CATAATGGTCAGGGCCGGGAGCGTTGATCGCTTCCTTATAAAGTTTCGCGCCGAGCGGGGATGTTCCACTCTCTCCCGCGCCCACCATCATCGCCGGCCGGGCGATCTTGTCGGGGGTTCGGCCCAGGCTCATCGCACGGAGCATTCTTTCCACCGTCACGACGTTCCATCCCATGTGGGCTCCGAGAGAAAGCAAGAACCCAAGCGGCAAATCCTCGCTTCCCAACCGAACAGTCCCCGGAATCATGAAAGACCCGACGAATACCGCGCCCAGCACGCCCCGAAGCACGGTGATGACGATGAACTGCGTGAATGAGATTTTCCGGGGATCGCCCTCCTTTCGCAACAACCAATCAAACCAGGCATCAATGTGGAAAATGGCGAAGATCGGAATCGACCAGAATCCAATGCTTGTGGATGTCAAGGACACCAGGAGCACTGTCTCCAGAAATGGGAAAAGGACGTCCGCGGCAAAACGGAATGTCCATCGGCCGAACTCGTTCTCGATAAAATCGGCGGGAAACAGGTTCAGTATGAAGGCGGGCCGGTTGGGCAACACACCGGCGGCTTCCTTCGCACCATTCTCAACAATAGACGATAAGGGGGTGGCGGGGGTTGGGGCAAGGGCCTGAAAGCCCGGTCCCTCGGCAACGACGACTCCCTCTTGGGGGGAAGCGCTTCTGGATGCGTCATCCGTAGAGATAATGAAATCGATTTTCCTTTCCCCGTCGATGTGAACGGCGATTCTCCACCTGTTGGGACTCGTCGTTTTCTCACCTCTGAATTGGATGGTCTTGAATTGAGGGAATTCCGTTGAGACCTTTTCAGAGATTGCTTGAGAGACTCGACCCAACTCAATACCAGTCACTCCTGCGGTGGCTCCGGCGGTTTCCAAAGCTCCCAACAAGGCGACAGCGTAAAACGTACGTTTGTTGTTTTCGCTTTTGTTGGCGAGAGTGATTGGGGTCACGCCTTCGCCCAAAAGCACGGGCGTGGCCAGGAACAGCTTTTCGCCGAGGAGTACCTTGTCGAGAGGCGTGTGCTCCCGGGTGAAGGCGGCCATGTAGTTTTCACCGCTCACCTTGGTGAGTTTGGGCGACAGGGTGAGGACGTTGAATCCGCTCTTTTGAAGCCCGGCGGCCATGCCGGCGGAATGGAAGCCTCCGGCGATGAGGACCGAGAGGGCCTTGTCCCCGACCTGGGATAGGAAATTGGCGGACATGGAGCTGTCGCGGCGGGAGGCGAAGGTGTAGAAGGATTCAAAGGGGGTGAGCTCGGACGGCTTGCCCTCTCCCCGGCCCTCCCCCGTAAACGGGGGAGGGGGCGTGAGCAGTTACAAATAGGGGTTAAAAACCGTTGACCGCCAGGGAAGAGATTGTGGTTTTCATCCGGCGGAGGACTTCCGGCTTGCCCAGGACTTCCAACATATGGAAGAGGCTGGGGCCCTGGGTCCGGCCGGAAACGGCGACCCGCACGGGGTGGAAGACGGCGGCGTTCTTGACGGCGAGCTTCCCGGCCAATTCGCGGCAGGCCTTCTCGGTGGATTCCGCCGTGAAGGGTTCCAAGGATTCGAACAGGACGGACGCCTCGTTGAGTATCCCGGGGACTTCCGGTTTCTTCAGCGTTTTCTCGACGGCCGCGGGGTCGAACTCCACGTCCTTGAAGAAGAAATCGATCAATCGGGGGACGTCCTGAAGCCGCTTCACCTTTTCATGTTCCAGGGCGAGGGCGCGCTCGATGTCGGCCCGGCGGGCGTCTTCCTGGCCGCCCAAGAAACCGGCCTGCCGGATGAAGGGCATGGCCCGGTCCACAAGTTCCTTCAAAGGCATCTTGCGGATGTATTCCCCGTTCATCCATAAAAGTTTATCCGGGTCGAAAATGGCCGGGCTCTTGCCGCAGCGCTCCAGGGCGAACTTGGCCACCAACTCGTCGCGGGTGAAGAGGTCCTGGCTGTCCTCGGTGGACCAGCCCAACAGGGCCAGGTAGTTCCGCACGGTCTCGGGAAGGAACCCGTCCTTTTCGTATTCCTCGACGGCGGTGGCGCCATGCCGCTTGGAGAGGCGCGTCCCGTCGGAACCCAGGATCATGGACAAATGGGCGAAAGCCGGCGGCGTGTAACCCAGCGCCTGGTACACCAAGACCTGCCGGGGCGTGTTGGACAAGTGGTCGTCGCCGCGGATGACGTGAGTGATCTCCATGGCGTGGTCGTCCACGACGCAGGCGAAGTTGTAGGTCGGAACGCCCGACGTCTTCAGCAGGACGAAATCCTCGATCAAATCGTTGTCGAAAGAGAGGGGGCCTCGGACGATGTCGTCGAAGGCGGCGCTTCCCTCCAACGGGGTCTTGAACCGGATAACGTAGGGCCGGCCTTCCTTGACCATCGCCTCCCGCTGGGCGATGGGCTGGTCCCGATAGGGGCTGACGTACTTGGGCGGGCGCTTGAGGAGGAGGTTGCGGTCCTTGGCTTTCTGCACTTCGTCCGGCGTGGCGAAGCACGGGAACGCCTTCCCCTCGGCCACGAGCTTGTCGGCCGCGGCCTTATATAGGGTAAGGCGCTGCATTTGGAAGTAGGGGCCGCAGGCGCCTTTGGCGGCGTTGGGATCCGCAGGATCCGTCGGGCCCTCATCCCAGTCGAGACCCAGCCACCGCATCCCGCGGAAAATGGCGTCGACGGATTCCTGGGTGGAGCGGGTCTCGTCGGTATCCTCGATGCGGAGGATGAACGTCCCCCCCGTGTGGCGGGCGAAGAGCCAGTTGAAGAG
>PMLF01000109.1 GCA_003158755.1 Elusimicrobiota bacterium
TTCTTGTAGTGGCCGATCTCGTGGGCCATCACGGCCGTGAGCTCGGGGACGGTGTGCTGGCGGATCAACGTGTCGAAGAGGGCGATGCGCTTGTTCCGGCCGAACCCCGTGAAGAACGCGTTGCTCTTGGACGACCGCTTGGAACCGTCCATGACGAAGACGTTGGTCAAGGGGAAGGACGTCCGGGCGGCCAAGTCGAAGATCGACGTCCGCAGATCTCCGTCGGGGAGGGGCGTGAATTTGTTGAAGAGGGGCATGATCCACGTGGGCGCCACGAACTCGACGATGAGCCCGAAGGACACCGTCGCCCCCCACGCCCACAGCCACGCGCTCCGGGCCGCCCATCCGAAGAAGGCGAAAATCGCCGCCAGAATTAACCCGCCGAGCAACGCCGCCAACAGCCACATCTTCGCCTTATCCAAAAGGAACGTTTTCACCGTGGTCCGGTTGAAACCGAAGCGGGCCTCCAGGACGAAGGTTGAGTAAATTTGGAAAGGCAGCGTGACGAGGTCGTGGGCGTAGAAAAATCCCCCAACGTAGATCAACCCCGTGACGATGGCTCCTCCATGGAAGGACCGGGCGACGACGTCCCACGCGGCGAAACCTCCGAAGAACCAAAAACCCAGGACCAACAACAGGTCGTAAGAAGCGGCCGCCATGGAATAGACCAGCCGCGCGCGCTCGTAGGCGAGGGCTTTGGCGTGAGTTTCTCCGTCGAGGACGTCCTTGAACTCTTCGGGAGGATCTCCCTTGAGACACGAAAGATTCAAGAGGTCCGCCGCCCTTTTCAAGGCAAATACGGCGACCAAAGACGTGAGAACGATCCAGCCCCAAAGGTTCATGATTCCTCTTCTTCCCAAATTTTCTTCCGGGGGATTTTCTTGCGCGCCGCGAGGAGTTCCTCGCGCGAGAAATCGAACAGGACCTGTCCGTTGTCCTCGACCACCCGGAGGCGCTGAACGGACTTTGCGTCGTCGTATTTCTCGACCACGTCCCCGGCCGCCTCCACCACGCTGCGGCGGAGGAGCTCGTTCGACGTGTCGACGGGAGGAACGGCCGGAGGGACAACGCCCGCCGCCGCGCCTCCCAGGCGTTGGAACTTGTCGAGGACGATCGTCAAGGCGCCGTCGGCGAACGTTCCCTTCACCCGATGGACCCGGAGGAAAACGCTGACCAAGGGGTTGTAGCTGATCTTCTGCTGGAGGCGGGACGCGGTCAGGCGGGCCATGAACTCCCCGTTCGTGACGTCGTGGAACAGGACGGAATCGTCGGGCTTCCCGGTGCCTTCGGGGCTGTCGATCTCCATCACGCCCCGGTTCTCGAAATCCGCCCGGGAGATGCGCATGTAGAAATACCACTTGATGTCCGGGACGGACCGGAGGAGGGTCACGATCACGCCGGTGTTGGCGTCTTTGGCCCGGACGACGAGGAAGTCGACCTTGGCGTCGGTGGACAGGGCCACGCGGGTGACGGTCAGGAGGGCGTCGTAGAGGCGCTCGACGGTCTTCCGGTCGAGCCCCAAATCCGCGCCGACCAGCTTCTGGGGGGCGATGTCGGCGTAAAGGGTTTTACCGACGAGCCGGGCGGAGGTGTCGAACTTGTACTCCCGACGGCAGATCTCCCGCACCGCCTCGGAGAGGTGGTCGGCCCGGTAGGTCGGCTTGCCGCAAGCGCTACTGAGGAGAAGGCTGAGGAGGAGCGTCGCCGGCGGGAGGCGCCGGCGGCGGCATGTATCGGGCATCGTCAGGGTGAACGGTTTCGATGGGTACTTGGTTCCGAGCTTTTCCGAACTCGTTGAAAATGGCGTGGATGTCGTCGAACTCCAACTCGTCTTTTTTCAGCAGTTCCTGGACGAACCGCTCGACGATGACCCAGTCGGCGCGCAACATGGTCTCCACGTCCTTGGCGCACTCGTTCAGGATCCGGTACACCTCTTTGTTGAGCGAATCCCGGAGGTCGTTGGAAAGTTCATTTTCGGGGATGGAACTGAAGTCCCCGATGAACCCGTTGGTCCCCAGCCCCAACCGCCACACCATAGAATGGGCGATCTGGGTGGCGTGGGTGAAATCTTGGGAGACGCCCGTCGTGGTGGTGTCGTATTTGATTTTTTCGGCCACGTAGCCGGCCAGGGACACCTTGATGGTGGCGAGCATGGTGTCGCGGCGCTGGGAGTGCCATTCTTCCCGGGGGTTGTGCCACACCACGCCCAAAGCCCCGCCGCGGGAAATGATGGAGGCCTTGAAAACGTCGTCGGTGGGGTGAAGCTGATAAACCGTCACCAAATGCCCCACCTCGTGGAACGCCGTGGCTTCCCGCTCGTCGGCGGTCATGGTGAGTTGGCGGGCGGTGCCAAGGTCCACCCGCTCCAACGCCTCGGAGAAATCCTTATAGACGACCTCGGCCCGCTTGTTGCGGGTGGCGATCAAAGCGGACTCTTTCACGATGTTCATGATTTCCGCCGGAGACTTGCCGACGCAGCGGCGGCCGAGGCGGCCGATGTCGATGGTCGGGTCGTACTTGACCTTCTTCATATAGTAGCGGAACAAATCGATGCGTTCCTGAAGATTGGGTTTGTCGATGTAGAGCTTCCGGTCGAAGCGGCCGGGGCGAAGGATGGCCGCATCCAAGATGCCTTCGGCGGCGTTGGTGGCGCCGAGAACGACGACGGGCTGCTGCTCGGTCAAGCCGTCCATCTCGACCAGGAGTTGGTTCAAGGTGCTGTCCTTTTCCTGGGACCCGAAAGCGGAGAACTTCCGCGACTGGCCGATCACGTCCAACTCGTCGATGAAGACGATGCAGGCCCCGTGGGCGTAGGCGAGTTGGCGGGCCTGCTTGAAAAGTTTCCTGACGCGGCTGGCGCCCACGCCGACGAAGACCTCCACGAACTCGGACCCGGCCATGCTGACGAAGGGGACGCCGGCCTCGGTGGCGATGGCCTTGGCGAGGAGGGTCTTGCCCGTTCCCGGGGGGCCCACCAGCAGCAGTCCCTTGATGATCTTTCCGCCGATGGCCTTGAGCTTGGCCCGGTCGCGCAGGAGCTGGACCACTTCCATGGCTTCCTTCTTAGCGCTCTCCAAGCCGATGACGTCCTTGAAGCTGACGTTCACGTCCTCGGAGTTGATCTTCGTGTCCTTGCGGAGCTTGGAGAACCCGTCCTGCATGAAGTGCAGATAGAAGAAAACGAAGACCAGCGCGTTGACGATGGCGAAGAGGAGGTTCAGGGGAAGCTGGGAAAGCGTCAGGTTCCGGTAGAAAGACTCCATGAACATCAGGCCGACGATCGACCCGATCAGGAGCACGATGATCCCGATGACCAGGAGGATGGTGACCCAATTATTGGACCAGAACATTTTAAGTTTTCGCATGGTTTTTTTAGGCCGCTCGGCCGTCGAGAAGCTCGGCGACGTGCGAGACGACTTCCTGGATGTCGAAGGGTTTCCCGATGTACACGTCCGCTCCCACGGTCAAGCCCGTTTTGATCCCCGCCGGGTCGTTGCGGGAGGTGAGGATGATGATCTTCGGCGTCGGAAGATCGTGGTAATCGTTCAACAGCGCGTGGACGAGTTGGTACCCGTTCTTCCGGGGCATCACAACGTCCGTGATGAGGAGGTCGGGATGGACTCGAAGCACCTCCGCCAACCCTTCCTCTCCGTCTTTGGCGATGGCGACCTCGTACCCCTGGCCCGCCAACACGTGGCGCAGAAGTTCGAGAATGTGGACGTCGTCCTCCACAAGGACGATGCGGGAACCCTTCGCCATGGGTGTATTCTATCTTCTCCTCGACGGGTCTTCAAGAGCTTCGTCGGATAAACTAGAATCTTTCCCATGCCGGAAAAATTGCTGGTGGTGGACGACGAGCCGAACCTCCTGGATTTCCTGACGGACCTCCTGGAGATGGCGGGCTACGACGTGGACGGCGCGGGCTCCGGGCGGGAGGCGATGGAAAAGATTCGAGCCAATTCCTACCACGCCGCCCTTTTCGACTACCAGCTGGGCGACATCACGGGCCTGGCCTTGGCGAAGGAATATCATCGGGTGGACCCCGACGTGCCCGTCATCCTCATGACCGCCCACGCCTCCCTCGATATGGCCGTCCAGGCCATCCAGGCCGACGTCTACGATTACCTCATCAAACCGGTCAAACCCGAACACCTCAAGAACACCTTGAACAAGGCCCTGGAACAGCGACGCCTCGCCGTCGAGAACAAGCGCCTCCTGGTGGACCTGCAAAAAGCCAACGTGGAGCTCAACCGGTCGAGCGAGATGAAGACCCGGTTCCTCTCCATCGTCTCCCACGACCTGCGGACGCCGCTCACGTCCATCAAGGGTTACGCCCAGGTGCTGACGCTCCAGGACGATCTCCCGTCCGCCCAGAAGGCGGGGTACCTCAAAGTCATCGTGCACGAGGCCGATCACTTGGGGGGTCTCATCAGTGATCTGATGGATTTCGTGAGCATCGAGGCGGGAAAACTGCGGATCGAGAAAAAACCGGTCCCTCTCGGGAAAATCCTTTCGGGACTGGAAGCCCGCATGCATCCCCAGGCGGAGACGCGGAAACTGAAATTATCGGTGACGGCGGCGGCGAACCTGCCGACGCTTTCCCTCGACGAGCGGCGCATCGACCAAGTGCTCACCAACCTGGTGGGCAACGCCTTCAAGCACACGCCGGAGGGAGGCTCCGTCTCGGTCGCCGCGGAAATCACGCCCGAGGGCGTCCGTATCTCCGTCCAAGACACCGGCGAAGGCGTCCCTCTGAAGGACCTGCCGCGCCTCTTCGAGCAGTTCTACCAGGTGGAAGCCCACACGTCGAAGAAGGACGGCCTGGGCCTCGGCCTCAACATCTCCCAGGAAATCATAAGGGCCCACGGCGGAAGCATCCAGGTCCACTCCGACGGCCCCGGCGCCGGATGCCGATTTTGGTTCACCCTACCCATAAACGATTGATCGTTATAAACCCACCGCTCGTGCTGAGCCTGTCGAAGCACGACAAGGAACGTCGAGCGTGTCTCCCCCTTCGACAAGCTCAGGGTGAGCGGGCATTAGGGCATTAAATATACGGACATTATTGGCTCTTGCTCCGCTTGCCTTTGGTCGGTTTCGCCGACGGAGGGGGCGCTTCCTGGGGCGGACGCATGTTGACCATTTCCTGGGCCTTGGACATTAGGGCTTGGGTCTTTTTCAGGTCGGGGCTTTCGGCGTAGGTGCGCATCAAGGGCTCCGTCCCCGACGGGCGCAGGAGCAGCCAGGAGTTGTCCTCCAGGAAAATCTTCACGCCATCGATCGTGCGGGTTTCTTTGACGGCCGAACCGGCGAACTTGGGCGGCAGGTGGCTGATCAGGTGGTCCGACCACCGCTTCCGGTCGCCGACGGGGTTGCGCATGGGATAGTCCTCGCGCAGGAAGCGGGAGGCGCCGTATTTGGCCTCCATCTCCTGGCGCAGGACCGAGAGGGGCTTCCCCTCCGCCAAAACGTATTCGAGGAGCAGGAGGCCCGAGAGCAGGCCGTCCCGCTCCGGCTGAATGACGCCGACGCCGTATCCGCCGGACTCTTCCCCGCCCAGCAAGACCTTCCCTTTCAGGATGTGATCCGCCACGTGCTTAAAGCCCACGGGCACTTCCACCAGGGTCAACTTATGCTCCTTGGCGATGCGCTCGGAGAGGTATCCCAGAGAAACCGTCTGCACCACTTTGCCGGTCATCTTTCGGTTCTTGACCAGGTGCAGCAGGAGGAGCGGGAAAACTTGGTGCGGGGGCAGGTACTCTCCCTTGTCGTCCACGACGCCCAGACGGTCGGCGTCGCCGTCGACGGCCAGGCCGAGGGACGCGCGGGAATCGAGGACGGCCTTCTTCAGCGCGTCCAAATAGCGATCAATGGGCTCGGGAGAAACACCGCCGAAGAGAGGGTCTCTCTCGGTTCGGATCAGCGACCCTTTGAGGTTCATGGCCTTGAAGATCATCTCCCAGTAGCGTCCGCCGGGACCGTACATACCGTCGGCCACGACGCGGGCCTTGGGCGTCCGCCAGAACTTCTTGTCGAGCTTCGAAAGGAGGAAGGCCACGTAATCCTTCGCGGGATCGAAGGAAGGAGCGGGAGCCATCTTCTCGTCGAAGGGAGTCTCGTCGGGGTCCATCAGCTCTTCCAGCCGCTTGGTGAAGGACGGGTCCGCCGAGCATCCCGGCGGGACCTTCACCTTGAACCCGTTGTAGAGGGGCGGGTTGTGGCTGGCGGTGATCACGACGCCGACGTCGGCTTTGGCCCGCCGGAGGGCGAAGGAAAGCGCGGGAGTGCTCACCGGGGCGGACGCCAGGGACACCTTGTGGCCGGCCCCGGCCAGAACCGCCGCCGCGTGCCGGGCGAAATCCTCGGACAGGAACCGGTGGTCGTAACCGACGACCGCCTGGGAGCGGGGTTTGATCGCCTTGGCCAGCGCCGCCGCGACGCGGCGCACGTTGGAGAAAGTGAAGTCCCGCGCGATGACCGCGCGCCATCCGTCGGTGCCGAACAGAATTGGGGAAGCCATGAATCCTCCGTTTTGTGACAAGTCACATGCCTCCCTCTCCCGTTTACGGGAGAGGGGTGGGGAGAGGGCGAACGGCGGGAAAACCTTGCCCTCTCCCGGCCTCCGGCCACCCTCCCCCATGAATGGGGGAGGGGAAACCTTTGAAGGGCCTAAGTAATCCCTTTATCGAATATTACTTCGAACCTTTTTCTTTCTTTCCCTTGAACCCACGGCCGGGGCGGATCCTGAGGATTTGCCCGACCCGGATGCGCTTGGGGCTGGAAAGGCGATTCTCCTTCATGACGGCCGCAACGGTGGTCTTGTACCTCGACGCGATGCGACCCAGGAAGTCCCCACGTTTCACGCGGTATTTAACCAATTCGGACGCCGGGGTCCAGTCCTTGGTTTCCGCCAGGCAAGCCAGCGTCTGCTCTTTGGTCCCCCGGGGGATACGCAAAGGAAACGACGTCTCGTCTTTCGGCGTGCACCACAAACGGAGAGTCGGGTTGAGGTCCCGAATCGCGTCCTCGGTGGTCTTCGCGCATTTGGCGGCGATCTTCAAGTCCAGGGGCTTGGGAAGGACGATCTCGTCCACCGGCGGATTTTTCGGCGCTTTCGGCGCGGTGAAACCGTACGTCTCGGCGTTGTCGCCGATAAGGGTGAGCGCCATGAACTTGGGGACGTAGTGCTCGGTCTCGTTCGGCAGCGCCCCCCGGTTCGACAAGGACGAAAAATCCGGCGATCGGGTGGATTCCAAATCCCGCTGGATCCCGTAGATCCCCCGGTTGTAGGCGGCCAGGGCCAAGGGCCAGCTCTGGAACCAGTCGTGCAGGTCCTTGAGGTGATGGAGAGCGGACTTGGTGGACTTGACGGGGTCCAGCCGCTCGTCGATCCAATAGTTGATCTTGAGGCCCATGTTCCGTCCGGTCACGGTCATGAACTGCCACAGGCCCACGGCACCGGCCCGGGACACGGCGCGGATCTGGTATTCGCTCTCGACGAGCGGGAGGTATTGGAGCTCCCGCGGCAGCCCCAGCGAGTCGATTTCCTTCAAGACCATGGCGCGGTGGACGGCCATGCGGTTGAAGGCGGCCTGGAGGTTGTTCCGATAGCGCGTTTCATTGGTGTACAACGAAATGTATTTCTTCACCAGCGGATCATTGGCGTCGATCGGCATGGAGTAGGAAAACTTCTTCGCGTCCGACGGAGGCCCCGGGGCCGCGGGAGGGGCCGCCTTCAACTGCTCGTCCGTCACGTCCAGGGTGTCGGGCGGAGACGCCGCCTCCGGGACGGGAGGGGAAAGCTCTTCCTCCGCCTGGGAAAGGAGGTCGGCGATGTCGTCCTTCATGTCCACCAAGGTCGAGTCGTCGGCGCCGCCCGCCAGGAGCTTCAAGACTTTGGACAGCCGCTTCCGGGCCACGCGCTCGTTTCCGGCCGCCAACGCCAGTTCCGCTTCAGCCAGGGTTTTCTCGGCCCGCTCCAGCCACTTGGGACGGGGAACGCCGGGCTCCTCCGCGGACGGGGTCGCCGCGGTTGATTCGTCGACGGAGGCAACCGCGGCGGTTGACCTTGAAAGGACGGGGTCCGTCGCGGTGGACACCGAAACGGGAGCCGCCCTTTCCACCGGCAGAGCCGAAAAGGTCGGCGGAGCCGCCGCCCCAGTCGACACGATTATTGGAACAACCGTCCCGGTGGACGCCGCCGCGGGGATCTCCGCCGAGGCAAACGCCGCCCGCGCCGCGAGGATAATGACTCCGGACCAAAAATACCACACCGATCGTTTTATGGGGGAAAAGTTCATGATCGTATCAGGACCGCGCAAGGATAGCATAGTTCCGACGGGGGTGGCGGCTATTACCGTTTGGAGTCCGTTGCGAAATGGACGGGATTTTCC
>PMLF01000184.1 GCA_003158755.1 Elusimicrobiota bacterium
CGCGGCGGCCGCGCTGGCGGCGCGGTTCGGTGCGGTGGCGGTGCTCAAAGGCGCGCGAACGATCGTCACGGACGGCTCGACGATTTACGAGAATTCCACCGGGAACCCCGGCATGGCCTCGGGCGGAATGGGGGATGTTTTGACGGGGATGATCGCCGCCCTCGTCGGACAGGTGATGGCGTCGACGCCGCGAGAGGCGTGTCTGCGGGCGGCGGTATTGGGCGTTTACCTGCACGGCCGCGCGGGTGACTTGGCCCTCCGGGAATTGGGTCCGGTGGGAATCACGGCGTCGGATCTCGCGAACCGCGTCCCGGCGGCATTGAAGGAAATTTTGTAGGCAAAAAGAAGCGCGGTTCAATCTCGCTGTCATACCGGCGAAAGCCGGTATCCAGGATGTGAAACGGATTCTTTAACACCGGTTTCACTCTCTGGACCCCGGCCTTCGCCGGGGTGACGATCCGAAGGGGAGTTTCCCATGCTTAGCTTGATCTTCGGGCTCGCCACCATGGCCGTTTCCTTGTGGGGGTTGTTCCACTGGCGGACGGAATTCATTTTCATCCTGAAGGGGGCTGTGCCGGTCTGCTTCCTGATGGGAGGGGTCGTGGCGGTAATCGCCGGGATATCCTCCTTCGGCTCGACGGCGTCGACGGACTCAAAGCCCACGGACGACGTTTCCGGCGCGGCGGGTGAGAAAGAATAGGACGTTGTCTTCCGTCGGGGAATGGGGGCTGCTGAAGCGGCTCTTGCCCCGACTGCCCGACGCCGGAGACCGGCGGTTCCTGGTGGGGCCCGGAGACGACGCGGCCGTTTTCATCGCCCGGCCAGGCATGGCGGCTTGGGCCATTACCACCGATATGCTGGTGGAGGGCGTCCACTTCGATCTTCGTTGGACCTCCGCGGAGGACTTGGGTTGGAAAGCCCTCGCGGTGAACCTTTCGGACCTGGCCGCCATGGGCGACGTGCGGCCGGCTCTGGGCGTGGTCGCGGCGGGTTTGCCGCCCTCGCTGCCCGTCGGTTTCGTTGACGGATTTTACCGGGGTTTGGGGAAGCTGGCCCGGCGGTACGGCTTTTCTTTGGCGGGCGGCGACACGGTGCGGTCCGACCGGCTGGTGGTTTCCCTCGCCGTCCTCGGTGAGTTGCCGAAGGGACGGCGCCCCCTCACCCGAGCCGGGGCCCGGCCGGGAGACGAGTTGATGGTCACCGGAACCCTCGGAGATGCGGCGGCGGGGTTAGAAATTCTAAAGGCGTTCCAAGTTAACAGAGGTTCTGAATCCCGGGTTGGAAGGGATTTCAAAAAAGCCTCCCTCCCCTTTGTAAGGGGAGGGTTGGGGAGAGGTAGAGACTCCGCCTCGTCGGAAAAGGCTCTACCTCCCCCTCACCCCCTCCTTACAAAGGAGGGGGGAATGAATTTTGGAACCGTTTCCAACTCAGAACGATTTTTGGTTCATCGATTGTTGAGGCCGGAACCTCGGGTGGAGTTGGCGGCTAAGATCGCTTGCGTTCCCGGGGTGACGGCGATGATAGATTCTTCCGACGGATTGTGGCGTTCCTCTTTGATTTTGGCCGGGGCGTCCCATGTCGGAGTTCGGATCGAAACGGAGCGATTGCCTCTCTCTCCGGCGTTGGTCCGATGGGCTTCGCGCGGGAAACGCGACGCGCGGGAGTTGGCCCTGGCGGGCGGCGAGGATTACGAACTGGTGTTGACCGCGCGGCCGGCGGCGNNAGGCCGGACGAGGAGCGTTCCCCATGAGTTTGAGCATTTCCGCTAAAGACCCATCCGATAAAATCTCCCTTCACCCGTCGCTCTCTCCGGGGGGAAGGGGAAGAGCCGTTCATCGGGCGGGCGGGAAACCCATCAAGGTCGTCCATTCCGGATCGGAAGAGGAGACCCGCGCCCTCGCCCGTTCTTTCGGCGAGTGCTTGCAAGCGGGCGACTGGGTGGTCCTGGTGGGCGAGCTGGGGTCGGGAAAGACCGTTTTCGTCAAGGGTCTCGCCGAAGCCCTCCAGTGCCGGGAAGAGCCGTGCAGCCCCACCTTCGCCCTGGTTCAAATCCATCGACCCAAGGCCGGCGCCCACCTGTTCCCCTTGCGGCACGTGGACTTGTACCGTCTGGCTCTCCGGGACGTCCCGGATTTGGAATGGGAGGAGCTTTCCGACCTCCACGGCGTCACGGTGGTCGAGTGGGCGGNNGAGGACAAGGCCCGCGCCCTGTGGCCGGAATATTCCGTCGAGGTTCGTCTGGCCCACGACGGGGAAAACCGCCGGATTTTTGAGTTTTTCGGCGGCAAGCGCGCGCAAGAAATCCTTCGAAAGGTGAAATTTCAACCATGAAGATCATCGCACTGGAAACCACCGGCGCTCACATGAGCGTCTGTCTGTGGGAAGATTTCAAGCCCCGCGCGTCCAAGACGGAGACCGACGCCGACGCCGCCTCCCACCATTTGCTCCCCGCCGCTCACTCTCTTTTCCAAAAGGTCGGCTGGAAACCCCAGGACCTGGACGCCGTGGTCGTCGACGTCGGTCCCGGACGGTTCACGGGCTTGCGCATCGGCGTCGCGGCCGCCCGCACCCTGGGCCAAGCCCTGGAGAAGCCCGTGATCGAGGTGTCGAGCTTGGAAGCCGTCGCCGCCCGGTCCTCGGGCTGGCTGGCCGGGAAGAACTTCGTGTGGCGCTTCCCGTCGGACTTGCTCTGCGTCCTCAGCGACGCCATGCGGGACGACGTGTACATGGGCGTCTGGCGGTTCCACCGGCTCCTAGCCCGCAACCGGGGCGGAACGGCCCGGACTTACCATACCTTCGGCCACCACTTCAAATTGGTGCACGCGCCGACGCTTTTCCGGTTCGACCGGTTCATGTCTTTTTTCCGCAGCTGTTTCCAAGTGCAGACACTGGTCTTCGCCGGATCGGGGGCGGTCCGCCACCGGGAGGAGCTGACCAAGGCGTTCGGTTCCCGCGCCAAGTTCGCCACCGCCGTGGGGGACCCGGAAGCCGTGTGGGTGGCGGCTTTGGGCGCCGAGAAGTTCTTCCGCCGGGACATGAAGATGTACAACCAGGTCAAGCCGCTCTATCTCCGGCCTTCCTACGCCGAAGAGAACCTCGCCAAGGCGGCGCTCCTTTCCGTTTGACGGACTCTTTCACCTTCCGCGACATGGCCTTCGCCGACGTGGCGGAGGTCGCTTCCATCGAAGCCCTCTCCACGGCGTCCCCTTGGTCGGAGGACTCGTTCCGCATCGAGCTTCGGAACGCCGCCGCCCGGTGCCGTGTGGCGCTGTGCGACGGTCGGATCGCGGGATTCCTGGTGGCCTGGCGCGTCCTCGACGAAACGCAGGTGGCGGAGTTGGGCGTCCATCCCGATTTTCGCCGACGAGGGCTGGGACGGTTATTGGTGTCGGAGGCGATGGAAGAAGCCCGCTCCCGGGGTTCGTCGGCGGCGCGCTTGGAAGTGCGGGAAGGGAACGCCGCCGCCCGCCGTCTCTACGAGTCCATGGGATTCGTCTCCGTCGGACGGCGGCCGAAGTACTACGAGGGACGAGAGGACGCGATCCTGATGGATAAAAAAATATGAGAAAGGCTCGGTGGTTGTTCCTTTTTGCGGCGCTTCCCGTCGCGGGTCCCCTCGCCTCCGTTTTCGCCGACGATCCTTCCACCGTCTATCTGAAGGGGCTGGTCGCCGAGCGCTTCGGCCGTCCTTCGGATGCCTTGGGTTTCTATGAGCGGGCGGCGGCCCTGGACCCTTCTTCCCTTTTCCTTCAAACAACGTTGGCCGACCTTTGCCTGCGCCTCGGCCGCTTGGACGATTCACTGCGGGCGGCCGCGCGGGCCGTGGCCGTGGCTGAAAAAGACCCCGCCGTTTACGTCCTCATCGGACGGGTCCGTCTGGCGAGGGGGGAGAAAAGCGAGGCCGACAAGTCGTTCGCCAAGGCCCTTTCGCTCGATCCCGCCGACGGGGAGGCCCTCCTCTACGCCGCCTATCTGCACGCCTCCGACGATCCCTCCGGAGCCATCGCCTTCCTTGAGCGGTACCTCCAAGAGAACCCCGGTTCGCCCGACGCCTTGATCCACATCGCCCAGCTCCAGGAGTCCCGGCGCGATTTCGTCGCCGCGGAAGCGACGTGGAGGAAGGCCGTCGAACAGGATCCGAACAATCCGAACATCCACTCCGCGTTGGGCCGGTTGGCCGAGGACCGCGGCGATCGGGACGCGGCGGTGGCCGAATACGAAGCCGCCCGGATCTTGACGCCGAACGACCCGGCCATCCTGGTGCCCTTGGGGGACGTCCTGTACCGGATGAACCGCCGCGACGAGGCCCGGGACGTGATGCAGAGCGTGCTGAAGACGGATCCCGCCAACTCGTCGGCCCACTTCGGGCTGGCCATGATGGCGGAGGACGAAAAAGACTGGGCGAGGGCCGCCGGGCACATGGCCGTGGCGGCCTCCGGTTCCGAGCTGCCCGCCGTCCAGATCCAACTGGCGTTCGAACAATCCATGGCGGGTCTGCCCTCCGACGCATTGAAAACCCTGCAACGCCTGAACCGACGGGAACCCGGAAACGCCGACGTGCTCCTGTATCTCGGTCTCGCCTACGAAGATTTGAAGAAACCCCGGAGCGCGTTGCGCGCTTTCCGGCAGGTGCTGGCGCTGGACCCGAACCGCGCCGAGGCCCACTTTCATGCCGGCGTCGATTTGGACGAGCTCGGCCGCTTCGACGATGCCGTGCCCCACCTCCTTAAAGCCATCGAGTTGGGTCCCAAGGACGCGGCCGCGCTCAATTACCTGGGCTACAGTTGGGCGGAACGCGGCGTCCGGCTGGAGGACGCCGTGGGCCTGATCCGCCGGGCTCTGGCAGTGGAGCCGGACAACCCCGCTTTTCTGGATTCCTTGGGCTGGTGCTTGTTCAAGATGGGACTCCTCGCCGAGTCGGACGCCGTTTTTGAGCGGACCGTCCAGCCCGCCCAGGACGCCGTCGTGTGGGAGCACGCCGGTGACGTGGTCAACGCCTTGGGTCGCCCCGAGGACGCCTCCAGGGATTGGGAGGAGGGCCTCCTGTTGGACCCCAAGAGCCGCTCCCTGCGCAAGAGGCTGGGGCCTCGCGCCGGCGGCCGCCCCGTGCCCCTCGCCCCCAAGACGGCGGCCCGCGCCGCCCTCAAGCGCGTGGAGGGGAACTTCCGTCCTTTGCGCGGCGCGGCGGGCGCCGTGACCGTCACGGTGCGGAGGGGCCCCGTTTCCGTCGATGCCCAGGGGATTTTCTATTACCGGCGCCCCGGCGACTTCCGCCTGGAAATCCTGGGCGCTTTCGGAGTTCCGGAGGCGTTGGTGATCCGCACCACCGATGGCGTCCATGTCTTTCCCTCCGGGACGGAAAATTTGGCGCCGCCGGAGTCTCAAGTCTGGTGGGAGGCGCTGGGCGACGTCCTTTCCGGGGGTATGACGGCGAAGTTCGACGACGCGTCGGTCCTCGTGCAACGGAAAAGGTCGACGCTCTTTTATCGGGGCGCCGCCGGTACTTTGGAGATCGACGGACGGACCAAGCTCTTGTCGGGCTTTTCGAGTCCGGACCTGACCCTTCGCTTCGAGGACTACCGCGAGGTGGACGGCGTCTGGTGGCCGGGCGTGATCCGCCTCGAGGCTCCCCGACGGAAAATCTCCGTGAAGCTGGTGTTTCGGTCGCCGCGCCTCGATCCGCCCCTCGACGGTTCTCTTTTTCAGGTCCCGAAAGAGCGTCCATGAGGTTTGCTTCGACGGTGGAAGCTCCGGCCAAGATCAACTTATTTTTGGAAGTCCTGGGCCGCCGGCCCGACGGTTACCACTCCCTTTCCACGATCTTCCAGCAGATATCCCTCGCGGACACGCTTTCGGTTTCGGCGGCCGCCCGCCCCGGAATTTCCCTTTCTTGCACGGACCCGTCGTTGCCCGTGGACGGGAACAACCTCGTGCTCAAAGCGGCCGGACTATTTCTTGAAAAATTCGGCACGGGTCTTCCGCCGGGGATTCGGTTCCGCTTGGCCAAGCGCGTTCCCGTGGGAGCGGGCTTAGGCGGGGGTTCCTCCGACGCCGCCGCGGCTCTCAAGGTCCTCTGGACGGGGGGTCGCTCCAATCCCCGTTTTTCCGCCGCCCGCTTATTGCCGCTCGCGCGCCGGTTGGGAGCCGACGTTCCTTTCTTCTTGCGGGGGGGCCGGGCCGAAGCCGGGGGCATCGGCCACGATTTGAGGCCCCTGGCCCGGCGGGAGCGGTCGCCCTATTGGTTCGTTTTGGTTTTTCCGAGGGTGTTTTCATCCACGAAGGAGGTTTACGGGCGATTACGGCTTCCGTTGACAAAGAGGAAAACGTCCCTTAGACTTAAAAATATGTTGAACGCCGCCCGTCCGGCCGCCGAATGGGCTCCGTTTTTGTTTAACCGGTTGGAAGAGGTTGTTTTGCCTCGGGTCCCGGCGGTGCGCGAAGCGCGGAGTTCCCTTTTGCGCGCGGGGTGCCGCGCCGCGCTCATGTCCGGGTCGGGATCGTCGGTGTTCGGAGTGGTGGATTCGCCGTCCCACGGCAGGCGCGTGATCGCCGGCTTGCCGAAGGGGGGATGGGACGTCTGGCTTGTTCAGTCGAAAAGGTAACTCGATAGACGGCGGGCGGAGGTGTTTTCGTGGAGATCACCGAAATTCGCGTCACCCTGAGGAACGAGGATAAGCTCAAGGCGTTCGTCACCGTGACGTTCGACAAGTGTTTCGCGGTGCGCAACATGAAGATCGTCCAGGGAGAGACCACTCCCATGTTGTGCATGCCGTCGCGGAAGCTGCCGGACGGCACCTTCAAGGACGTGGCCCATCCCATCAACGCCGAGTTCCGGACCTACCTGGAAAAGAGAATTTTCGCCGCTTATCAAGAGGAACTCTTGAAGTCCAACGGCAAAACCGCTTTGCGACAATCCCCCGCAAATCCCGAACAGCCTTCTTGAAAATCTGCTAAATTACCGTCTCAATTTTGGGGCGTAGCCAAGTGGTAAGGCAGCGGCCTTTGGAGCCGCCATTCCTAGGTTCGAACCCTAGCGCCCCAGCTTCACGTCCGAAAGGGTCCGACCGCTCAAGGCGGTTGGGCCCTTTCTCTTAGGGGACGGAAAAAGATTTGATTCGGAAGTTTAGGCGGGAATAAAGACTTTGTCCCTCTGAGCGGGACAGGGAAAGGCCGCCACCGGCGATTCAAGAGACTTTTGCGAAACTGGTTTCCCCCCTTTGAAAAAGGGGG
>PMLF01000011.1 GCA_003158755.1 Elusimicrobiota bacterium
ACCGACTGGAAAGCCAGCAAGGTCCCTTGGGCGGCGGAGAACCCTCCCGCCGGCGATGCCAAGAATATAGCGAAGAGCCCCGCCGCCGAAGCCGACAGACCGGAAAAAACCTTCCCGCGCCGACCCGCCCAAAACCAACTTTCCAGAGGGAAAAGAAGGACGCCGCCGAAAAACGACAGAAACGTCAGCCCGTGGACCCAGTTAAAGGATTGAAGGACCCGCTTGGAGGATTCCGTGAGGTGCGGCGCGCCGTAGGCGGCCACGTTCCAGGCGCTCCAACCCATCAAGACGCCGGCGGGGATCAACAGGAAGAACAGCGGCGCGATGCGCCGACGTCCGCCGACGCCGCCTTCGATTAGCCAGTAGAGCCCCGCCAGGACCACGACGAAACCCGCCGTGTATTTGGTCAAGACGGCCGCGCCCATAAGCAAACCGGCCAAGACCAATAGGAGAGACTTCTCGCGTTTAAGCCCTTCAATCCAGGCAACGAGGGCCCCGAGGAAAAAGGGCAGCATGGTGGAATCGATGAGGAGTCCGTAGGAGGAAAGCCAAAAGGCCGGGGTCACCGCCGCCAACAATCCCACCGGCCCCGGAGGGACCAGACATCGACGGGCGAGGAAACAGAGGAGGGGAATGCTAATCGCCGAGAAAGCCGCCATCCCCAGCCGCACGATCCAAATCCGCCCGCCGCCGTCTGGATTCGCCGCCGAAGGACCAAGGGATGGATCGCCGGAAAGCTTGAGCCAGGCCGCCAGAAAATAATGATGGAGGGGAGGATTGACCATGCGGGGGAAATGGCCGCGTTCCCACCCCGCGTTTCCCGGCCCGTCGTCGTCGGCGCGGAAATCGTAAGGCCGGGCGGGGTGGTCCAAAATTCCCCGGGCCATCAAAAGCTGGTAGTGGTCGTCGACGAAGTAGGAGCGCCCCACGAACGGCAGCGCCAGGAGGACGGCGAAAAGCCAAAGACGAAATTCCAGCGGCAATCGCCGAAGCACTATTTTCCGATCTTCTTTTTGGCGAAGGCGTCTCCGCCCGCGGCGGCTTTCTTGTACCACTCCGCCGCTTTGGCCGGATCTTTCTTGACGCCGAGCCCTTGTTCGTAGAGCATGGCCAGATCCCGCTGGGCGGGAACGAAACCCCGGCCGGCGGCGCGGGTAAGCCATCGGGCGGCCTCGGCGGGGTCCAGCCCCACGCCCTCTCCGGCCAGGTACAGGTTCGCCAAGGCATGCTGGGAAGACGGGTCGTCCTGAACGGCGGCCATATGGAACCAGCGGGCGGCCTCGGCGGAACCGGCCAAGGCGCTTTCGCCGTCGAGGATGCGGCGCGCGAATTCGGCCTGGGAATCTCGGTCGCCGAGGCGGGCGGCGCGCCGAAGCGCCGGCATCGCCTCCTTGGTACCCGCCGCCTTGCGCGCCAGGAGCGCCGCGGAAGCCGCGTCCCCGCCTTCCGCCGCTTTGGCGAGCCACGTCAAACTTTCTTTAGGGTTTTGTTTCTCAAGCAGGACGGCCAAGCGCGCCTCGGCCCGCACCTCCCCCCCTCGGGCGGCGGTGCGGTAGAAAGCGACCGCGTCCCCGCCGCTTTTCTCGGCGGCGCGGCCGTACCAAAAGGCCGCCAACGGATCCCCGGCGTCGGCCAGAGGTTTCCAAACATCCTCGGCGGCGACCGCGTCTTTCTTCCCGCCCCGGCCTTCCCATCGCATCAAGCCCAGAGCCAGGGCGGCCAAGGGCTGACGGCCGCCCGCGGCCACCTCGCCGTAATAGGAAGCGGCCTTGGCCTCGTCGGGCTTCCCGCTCCGGCCGATTTCAAGGAGGCGCGCCCGACGGACCTGGGCTTCCGCGACTCCCCCGAAAGCGGCGACGTCGTAGAGCCGGGCGGCCTCGGCCAAATCGACCAAGCCGCCGCGTCCCATTTCAAAGAGCGCACCCAAATGGTACCGCGCCGCGTCGTCGCCCTTCTCGACGGCTTTGCTGAACGACGTATGGGCCTGGATAAACTCCCCCGCGGCTTCCTGCAAAAGTCCCAAATCCACCAGCGCCGGAGGGAAATCCCCCGCGGCTTCGTAAAGGGTCCGGGCTTCCTTGAGGTTCCGAGGCATGCCCCGGCCATCCTCATTCATCCGTCCCAACGCCGTGCGGGACCAGGCGTCCCCGGCGTCCGCGGCCAAGCGGTAAAGTTTCGCCGCCTCCTTCAGATCGACGGACACGCCTCGACCCGTCTCCTTCATCCGGCCCAAAGCGCGGCGAGCCAACAGGTCTCCGGCGTCCGCGGCCGCCTTGAACCAACCCGCCGCCGACGCCTCGTCTTTGGCGACCCCTCGCCCGGACAAAAGCAAAACGCCCACGGTCCACTGGGCCTCGACGTCCTTCTTCTGCGCCGCCGCGAGCAATCGTTTATACCCTTCGGCGTCGTCCGGCTTCACGCCCTCCCCCGACAAGAAAAACAGTCCCAAATTCCGGAGGGCCACCGGATTCCCTTTTTCGGCCGCGCGGGCGAACCACCTGGCCTCCTCCGAGCTTCCGTGCCCCTCGTGATGGCGGTCTTCGAGGGAAATCGACGGAAGCGCGCTGCGAAGGGGACGTTTCTCCGCCGCGGACCTGAAGCGGGCCTCCAAAGCGCGAAGATCGAGGGTGCGTTCCCGGTTCCTGTCCTCGGCGAGGAGCGCCTTCAACGCCTCCTGCCCGGCGGGTTCTCCCTGGTCCACGGCCCGGCGCAGCCACGCCTCGGCCTCGCGGGCGCGGAAGTCGCGAGACGCGAGCCACGCGATCCACATGACCGCACAGAGCAGCACCTCCGAGCCACCGAACGTGACGTAGGTCGACCAAGTCACGCTGTCCTGCCAGTCCTTCGTTCGCTCCTCGAGCAGACGCTCCTCCACCGTGTTCATCTCCGCGATCACGGCGCGAAGTCGGTCCATGAGCAGCTTACCTCGACCGCTGCGAACGATCTCGGCCGCCGCGTCGGCTTGCCCGGCCCGCTTCAGGGCGAGGGTCTGGGCCAACTCGTCGAGCCTTTGTGTCGTTACCGGTCCGAGCGTGTCGAGATTCCGCTGCTGGTCGGGATGCACGGCCAACCGCCGCAACGTCGCGAGATCGCCGGGCAACAACGTTAGCGCGAGGTTGTAGGGCTCGAGAAAGGACTCGAGCCCGGTGAGCAGGAAGCCGCGCTGGCCGGTCTCGGCATCCCTCAATTCAGACATCAACGCATCTGAACGGTGTATGACAGCGTTGGTATGCTTCCGCGCCCCGGCTCCTTCCTCGATTTGTCCGAAAGCCCAGAACGAAGCCGCCACTACCAGTGCAACCAGCAGAGCCGCTCCCGCAAGCGGAGCAATAATTTTACGAGCTGCCTTCATTTATAGTTTACTCTCTTTGAGAGTGATCCAATGTCGGTGAGCCGACGTCTTCATCTTTGACCATACCTGCGCAGCATAACGCATTTTTCTCTTTCCGTCAGACCAACGTCATGTCTGACGAAGCATCCGCTTGCGTTCGACTGCAAACGGCATCTAC
>PMLF01000224.1 GCA_003158755.1 Elusimicrobiota bacterium
TGATCCTGGGCGACGCGTTGAACGCCCACGGCCAGCCCATTTCCCAGGTGGTCTTCAATCCCGTTTCATGGAACGGCGGTTTCGCGGGATTGGCCATCAACGAGGCACCTTCGACGGAGCCCATGGCCGCGCCCGCCATTATGGGATTGATCGCCAAGGCCAACAAGAGCCTCAACCAGAACGCTCACGGGTTTGGGAAACCCTTAGCGGTCCACGAGTTCAACCTTTACGATCCTTCCGCAGTCCGTATGTCGGGCCAGTTCAATCAACCCGTCCAATTGGCCATGCATTACAACGACGACGACAACGACGGCATCGTGGACGAGACCAAGGGCACGCCCAATCCGGTCAAGGTGGCCGCCCTGTCCATCTATTGGCTGGACGATCAGACCGGGGTTTGGGTGCGGGTCCCGGGCAGCGTGGTCGATTCGGTTAACCACACCGTGACGGCCGACGTCCGCCACTTCAGCGTTTACGGACTGATGGGCGCGCCGGAGATGGACCTGGCGAACGCCTACGCCTATCCGGTGCCATACAAGCCTTCCCGCCACGTCAACGGCATCCGCTTCGCCAACGTGTCGGACGTGGTGACCATCAAGATTTATACGGTGAACGGAGATTTGGTCAAGACTCTTCACAGCGAAAGCAGCGGCGGGGAAGTGACGTTGAACCCCGTGACCAACGACGCCGGATCTCCCGTGGCCAGCGACGTCTACATCTACCTGATCGAGAACGCTCAGCAGAAGAAAACGGGCAAGCTGTTGGTGGTGCGCTGACATGAAACCGGCGACCGGAGTATACGCGACGTTCGACCCGAAGGCCTTCCTGGCCGTCGTCCTCCTGCTGGGTCTCTCCGTCGCCGCGCGGGCGGGGTCCGCGGGCAGCGATTCCGGGGCGTCCCTGGAGACCGGCATCGGCGGCCGCGGGACGGCCATGGGGGACGCCCAGACGGCGGCCGTGGACGACGTGACTTCCCTTTATTGGAACCCCGCCGGGCTGGACCTCCTGCGCCAGGACGAAGTCGCTTTCATGCACGACAGCTCGTTCCTGGGCGTGAGCCAGAACGTCCTCTATTACGCCCATCCGACGGAGGCGAAGGGCACTTTCGGCGCGGGCTTCTCCATGATGAGCGTGGGGGACATCGCCGGGTACGACGATCAAGGGACGGCGACCGGGAGCCTCTCGGCATCGGACACTCTTCTGACCTTTTCCTGGGCGCGTCCGTGGGAGGAGGCGCCTCTCCTGCCGGGCCTCCAGACCGGCGCCAGCCTGAAGTTCCTCGAAAAGAAACTGGGGAACGATTCGGCGTCCGCCTACATGACGGACCTCGGGTTGCTCTACGAGGCCAAGGAAGGGTTCTTCCAGCGCCTGCGGACGGGTTTCGTCATCCAGAATTTGGGCACCGGCATCACGTTCGTTTCGGAAAAATCGAACCTACCCCTCGCCATGAAGTTGGGGTGGGCCTATCCCTTCTTCGGCAACAACCTGATCGCGGCGTTGGACCTGGTCGATTCTTCGAACGAAAAAACCCACGTCAACATGGGCCTCGATTATCGGTTGTGGGACGTGGTGGCCTTCCGCCTCGGCTACACCGGCCGACACGACCTGAGTTCCGGTATCACCTACGGCCTGCGTCTGGGCAACGAGCGGCTCCACCTCGATTACTCGTTCGTGCCTTTCGGCGCTTTGGGCGACACCCACCGCCTGACCTTGGGCGTCCGCTTCGGCCGGACCTATAAGCAGCAGCAGGTCCAAACCCAGATCACCCAGGCCTACGAGCGGGCGGAGGCCCGCTACGCCCAAGGCTACGTGGTCGAGGCCTACATCCAGGCGGGCCAGATCATCGACGTGGCGCCTTGGCACCGGCCTTCCCGCAACCTCATGCACAAGATCGAAGGCGACTTCAAGCAGCTCGAAGACGTCGCCCGCAAAGACCAGTTCCAGAAGCAGATCGAGGAGCATTTCGCCCGGGGCGAGCAGGCGTTCCAATTGGACGACCTGATGGCCGCCCGCCGCGAGTTCGAGGCCATCATCGGCCTCCAGCCCGACCACTCGGGCGCCAAGGCCTATCTGAAGCGCATCGACGAGCGGTTCCGCAGCATCGTCCAGAACTTCTACGAAACCGCCATGCGGGACTTCGCTTCCGGCGACTATAAGGGCGCGAAGGAATTCTTGGAGAAAGTGCTGGTGGTGGAGCCCGACAACAAGGAGGCCCGCGCGCAGTTGGCCCGCACCGATCAGCTCCTCTCCGCGGCCGAGCAGGCCGCCGATGAGCGCTCCCGCCTGGAGTCCATCCGTCCGCTCTATAGCGCCGGCTTGGACCTGTTCAAGGCGAAAAAATACGAGGAGGCCCTCCCGAAGTTCGAGGAGATCCTAGCCATCGACGCCCAGAACCCCGAGGCCAAGCGTTACCGGATCCTCTGCCGCGACTTGACGGCGAAGAAGGCCTACGAGGCCGGCAACGCCTCCGCCCGCGAGGGCGACTGGCCCGCCGCCGCCGAGTCCCTGAAGAAGGCGATCCGGCTCAAGAGCGACTATCCCGAGGCCCAGGCCGCCCTGGACAAGGTCCAAGCCCACATGGGCGAACGGAAGAAGGGCGAGTCCCAGGAGCTCTACCGCAAGGGCCTGGAGGCGTTCCTCTCCGGCGACCAGGACGGCGCGCTTCAGTCCTGGCAGAAAGCCGTGGAGCTGGACCCCGAAAACCTGGAAGCCAAGCGCGGCGTCGAGCGGATATTGCAGAAGCGGGGCTCCCAGCCTCAACCGCAATAAGAACCTGCGCGGAAAACCCCGCTCACCCTGAGCTTGTCGAAGGGTGAGCGGGGTTTTCGACGATGGTTCATACTTCGACAAGTTCCGCATGAGCGAGATGGCGGAATCTCTGGGCGGTTCCCCTCCTCCGTTTTTCATTGACAAATCGACGGAGAAGAAGAAAACTTGTGGAAGATTCAACCCGGATTTTGCAATAGGACGCGGCATTCGACGAAGAATCCTGGACTTTTTCTTCCTCAAAACGCTCAACCGTAGGTTCCACTACGCTTTCGCGTTTTTCGTCGAAAAAGTCTCCGCCTTCTGCCGTGCGTCCTTGCAGCCTATGGCGCCTTGCAAGGGCTTCGTCTCGGTGCTCGCGCCTATTGCAAAGTCCGGGTTCAAATTCCATTTCCGTCGGAGACATCGGATGGGCGACCCGTGCATATTAGTGATCGACGATGAATCCGCGATCGCGGAGTTGATCGGGGATTTTTTCGAAAGCATGGGATACTCCGTCAAGACCGTCACCGACAGCCGGGACGCGGTGCGCATGGCCAAGGAGTTCCGGCCGCACCTCATCACGCTCGACCTGCAGATGCCGGAGGTGGACGGCTTCGAACTTCTTAGGGCTTTCAAGGCCGACCCGGATACCGCGGGCATCCCCGTCATCATCGTTTCGGTTCTGGCGCGGGAGGTGGAAAGGCAGGGACTACTTTCCGCCGCCCAGGCCATCCTGTCCAAGCCGATCGATTTCCGGACCCTCCGGGAACGGGTGGACCGGTACACGACAAAGGACGGCGCCGGACCCGCTTAATATGAAATCCTTCTTCCTCGTTCTTCTCTCCGTTTTTCTGTTCTTGTCCCCCCTGAAGGGGTTCGCCAGGGACGCCACCCCGGTGGACCTCCTCCAGCAAGGGCTCGAGGCCATGTTCGACGAGCGGTACGACGACGCCATCAAGGCGTTCGACGCCGCCCTCGAATATGACAAGAACAACGAAGCCGCCCAGCGGGGCTTGAAAGGTGCCCAACGGAAGCGCCAAGAGGCGATCGACCGCCGCCGGGCGGGGGAAAAACCCGCGTTGGACGCCGCCCGGAAGGCCATGGGAAACGGGGATTGGCCCGAAGCCGTGGACTGCCTGAACGGAATCCTCAATCGGCAGTCCGACCATCCCGAAGCCTTGGCCCTCCTCGACAAAATCCGAGTCCGCATGATGAAGCAGATGGACAAGGCCAAACCCCAGAGCAGCGACTGGTACTACGCCCAGGGCGTGCTGGCTTACATCGACCGGGATTGGCTGAAAGCCGTGGACTCCTGGGACCAGGTGGCGGCGTTCAACCCCGACCAAGTGGGGCTCCTTTCGAAAATCAGCCAGGCCAAGGAGCGGCTCAAGGTCCAGGAAAAGGAGAACCGAATCCTCCTCCTCCAGTCCGTCGCGTTCGACAATTTGAAGAAAGGCAATTACGCCGAGGCGATCAAGAACTGGCAACAGTTGTTGGCATTGGATCCGGGCAACGACCAGGCCAAGGAAGGCGTGGCCCAGGCCCAAAAAGCGCTAGACGAACAGCGCCGGCGCAATCAGAAGGAAGAGGTCCAGAACCTGACGGAAAAGGCCATGGACGCTTACATCGATCGGGACCATAAGACGTCCCTCCAATTGTGGAACAAAGTGTTGGAATTGGACCCGGAGAACACTCTGGCCCGCGATTATATCCGCCGCATTCGCGGCTCGGGGGCGGAGGCGTCCGGCGGAGCGCCGGCGCAATCGGGCTACGACAAGGCCATGGGCTTCTTGGCCGAGAACCGTCTCCCCGAGGCTATCGAGTGCTTAGAAAGGTACGCCTCCAAATATCCCAACGACCAAAAAGCCGCCGCCGCGTTGAAGGATTCCAAGGCCAAGCAGAAGGAACTGTCGGACAAGGCCTACCAGGTCGGTCTCATGACGTATTCTCAAGGGGACATCCAAGGCGCCATCGCCCAGTGGCAGGCCGCCCTGCGGGCGGATCCGGATTATCAACGGGCGCGCCAGGCCATCATCAAGGCCATGGCGGAACAAAAGAAAAGGCAGAAATAATTTAAGGGCAACCGTTTGCCCCCCTCCCCTTTGTAAGGGGAGGGTTGGGGTGAGGATTCAAATCAAGGCTAGGAACCCTCACCCGCCCTTTCAGGGCACCCTCTCCCTTTCAGGGCGAGGGAAAGTCACCCCCTGAGACGATTTCGGAAATTTCAAATCCGAGGGAGAAACGATGATTAAAAAATTTTTTACTTTCGCGGTTTCCGTCTCCTTATCGGTTCCCTCGTTCGCGGCCGGATATCCCAGGTCGAAAACACCTGCCGCGAAAGCGGCTCCCGTTTCTTCTTCTTCTCCCTCCCCGGCGTCCTCGGCGAACGTCATCGAATCGGTCACCGTCCAGTCTTCCGGCAAGTTCGCCAAGGTGGTGATCCAATCCACTCGGCCGCTCAAAGCCCGGGACATCGCCCAGGCCGACGGCTTGGCGGTTTCCTTGTACATGACGGAGCCGACCCTCTGCAAACGGCCCGTGATCGAAAAGGTCGACGGGGAAATCGTCCAGGAGGTCCGTTACGGGTACCAGGGCGCCAAGGTCCCTTCGGGTTCGCCCCTGCCTTTGGATTACGTCACCATCCGGCTCAAAGAGCCGGTCTCCTACCAGGTTTCCCAGCGGGAGTGGGTCTTCCAGATGGAGTTGAAGGCCCGCGGAAGCTCCGTGACGACCCCGTCGTCCATCTCCG
Organism: Elusimicrobiota bacterium; assembly: GCA_003158755.1. GTDB lineage: Bacteria > Elusimicrobiota > Elusimicrobia > FEN-1173 > FEN-1173 > FEN-1173. The sequence goes on from PMLF01000224.1 coordinate 5,498, forward strand.
CCGCCAAGTCGGGCGGCGTTGCGCCGGTCACTCTCCAGCGGGGAGGGAGGGTCGCGGCCCTTCCCTCCAATCCCACGCTCGACGATTTCCTTAAGACCGGTTTGTTCAACCACGTGCCCCTGCGCCTGGCGCAGGAGGAATTCGGCCTCGCCCGGATCCGCCGGTTCGACGCCGGACGAGGGATGTTCCCGACCGCGTCGGGCCGGTATGAGAACTCGAGCGGAGTCATGCTCAAGGATATCCAAAAGCCGGGAGACGACATCCACTTCATCCGGAAGGAATACGGCGTTCAGTTGGGGCAGCCGATCTTCCACAGCGGGCGCCTTTACTACGGGATGCGCCAGGCGTCCATGCAGGAGAAATCCGCCGCCCAGAACATCAAGAAGGTTAAGGCGGACATTTCTTTCGAGATCATCAAGGCCTACAACAACCTGATCAAGGCCCAGCATTCGCTGCGGACCCGCAAGGAATTGATGGAACGCATGGACAAGGTCATCGAACTTACGCGCAAGAAGCGTCAACTGGAGCTGATCACCGAGTCCGAGGCCCTGGGCACCGAGTCCCAGTACAGTCAGGCCTATTACCGGCTCC
>PMLF01000138.1:0-14025 GCA_003158755.1 Elusimicrobiota bacterium
TGCCGTTCGGCATACGGCGGTTCAGGCAGAACGCAGCCATTGGTCGTGTTGACTGATCATCTCAACACTTCTTTCTGGGAAGAGTCTTCTCCTTCCGCACCGCGAACGCTTGACGCTCCTGTCCCATATCCTCGCCACTTCCGGCGGCTACCTTTTGGGGGGCTTCCGGCATTTCAGCCATACTATCTGCGTCTCCTTCGCTCATCGAGTGGAAGGTCCTCTTCGTTCCTGCCCGTTCAGGCCTTCACTCCCGCGCTTCGGAGCTACTATGCCTTCTGCTGACTTCTGCGCGCCCTTCGGTACCGCCTCTCGACGACCCTTACCCCGTAGGGTAGGCACGCAGATCTCCCCGGGTATTGCGTACTTGCTTTCCTCCCATGCGTCCGTCGCATCTACCGGCTACGCCTCCGGATGAGTATCGGGCTTTCAGTCGTGTAGCCCCTTCGCCCAGGCGTCTCCGGCCTCCTATGCGCTTCGTGTTCCTCGGACCAGGAGTTTGCTTACAGCTTCCTTCAGACCCCGCCTCGCGGCGGTAGCCCTTGCTGTTCGGCTAACGGTTCCCCTCATCAGGGTCCGTAGAGGACTTTCACCTCCAAGCAAGCGCGCCCTGCCGGGCGCACTACAACGAACCGCCCCCCGGGCTTTCGGCCCGGGGGGCGGTTTTATCAGAACTTCGGTTCAGCCTTGGGAGGCCGTAATCAGGACTGGTGTTTACGGGCGGGCGCCGTCTTTTTAACGGCCGGAGCGGGAGCCTCTTCTTTTTCTCCACCCCACTTGATGGAGAGTTTTGCGAAATACATGGTCACCATGTTTTTGGAGGCGGTGTTGGCGGCCGTGAAGTTGTTCGCCAACCCGGAGTAAGGCCTGAAGAACGCAGCCCCCACTCTGGCGTCGATGGCGGACGTGAAGTGGTAAAGGGCGGCGAGGTCGGTCTCGGCCCCCACGCCTTTGCTCGCGTCGGTGACCACCTTGTTGACGCGGAACATGTAATTGTCCAGGGACAAGGTCGTCTTATCGTTCAAGAACGACGGCGTCCAATCGGCGCCCCAGGCGAGGACGCTCAAACCCCGTCCGAGCTGCGTGCTCACGCCGGGCTGGTTGGCGAGGAAGTCTCCGTAACCGAATATCTCTCCGAAACGCAAATCTCCCCGCGGACCGCCGAGGACGGAGAGGTCGTGGAACGACTTATCTCTCGACTCACGGCTGGCGACCGTGCCGTTCTGGCTGTCCCCGGAAGCGTTGGCGTATTGGAGGTGCAGGCCGACCTTGGGGCCTTGAAAAGCATAGGCTCCCTTCAGGAAGAACCCATTCCCCTTGAACTTGGATTTCTGAGTCCCGGAGACTCCGTTATCATCCTTCCCGCCGTTTTGAGCGTACTCGGCCGAAAGGTTCAAGGCGTTGTTCAAAAGACCGACGCCCGCGCGCAGGTCCATGATCGTCAGGTCGATGTTGTCGTTCGTGGCCGTCAACCCGTTATTCTTGCCGTTGTAATAACCCAATTGCAGGGGGACGCGAATCATCGGGAATAGGTCGTCCGCCCCGACGGTAAGATAACTGATGTTGATGTCGCCCCCGCCAGGGGCGTTGACGGCTTCCGTCGCCGCGGCCGAGCCGGGAGCGGTTTCGTTATGCCGAAACTTACCGGTGAAGCCGTCGAAGTTCAGTTTCCAATACTTCTTCTCCGCCCGCAAACCGTCGATGGCGGTGACGGTCATGGCGTCGTCGTTGACGGGACCCACATAGAACAAGGAGTCTCCGTGTTCGCCGATGTATTGCCGTCCGAGACGGAACATGTCCATGGTCAAGAAGTTGTTTACGTTGACGTAGGCGTTCTGGAGCAGCCAAAGCCCCTGTTCGGTGATCATGTCGACGGGCTGGTTGTTGCCGTATTGCACTCGGGATCCGGCGTTGCTGTTACGGACAATTTCGATCCGCCCTGAAACGTTTTCCGTGATCTCGGGCAGACCCAGTCCGACGCGCACGCGGGAGATGGTGCCGCCGCGGCGGTCGGGTCGGTCGCCGTTGAAATCCGTCTCGTTGTTGGCGGAGTTCCCCAGGACTTCCAGGGAACCGTCCGTGGTGATCTTGCCTAAACCCAGGAAGCCTTCCGCTCGAACCATTTGAGTTCCGATTAAGATCAGGGACACCATCAATGCGGCTAATTTTCTCATCATCGATTTACCTCCGCTTTTGTTTTGGGAGACAACCTCGGCCTCCGCTCCCCTCGCCGTCCTAATCGTCAACCAGACAGGACGTTGCTGAAAAATTAGGCGGTTGTTTTAGACAAAACACGGCCCTGAGAGTCGATATCATAAACAATTGGTTTTCCAGTGTCGAGATTGAGTTCCAGCACTTGGGCCTTGGTCAGTTTGTCCAGGTCCATGACGATGGCCCTCAGGGAATTGCCGTGGGGCGCCACAAGAATGTTTTTGCCCGACTTCACGAGGGGGAGAATGTGGGAGTAAAAATACGGCAGGGCCCGGGCCGCGGTGATCTGGAGGCTCTCGGTAATGCCTTCGGGGTTGAACTCGGTCTTGTCGGCCGGGGGAGGCACGTCGTAGGATCGGCGCCAAATCTTCACCTGGGCTTCCCCGAATTTCTTGGCCGTCTCCGCTTTGTTCAATCCTTGCAAGGCCCCGTAGTGGCGCTCGTTCAACGCTTGGTCTTTTTCCACGGACAGGGTCGATTGTCCGAGGATGTCCAGGATGATGGCGAGGGTCTTCTGGGCCCGCTGAAGGACCGAGGTGAAAGCTTGGTCGAATTTGAACCCTTTGGCCTTCAACCATTCGCCGGCTTTCTTCGCTTCCTCCCGGCCCTGGTCCGTCAAAGGGACGTCCACCCAACCGGTGAAACGGTTCTCTAAATTCCACTGCGATTGTCCATGTCGGACCAATACCAGCTTGCCCATGAGCGCAACTCCTTTTATCAAATGAGTCGCCATTATATAGAATTCACCCATGAACGTGGAAGCGGGAAACCTTTCCGGGGATTCGGTGTCGGAGGAGCGAGGGCGTTTCGACGCCTTGATGCGCCAGGAAGGATCGCGCATCTACACTCTGGCCGTGCGGTTGACCGGTAACGTCGCCGACGGCCAGGACTTGGCGGCGGAGACTTTCGTCCGAGCCTTCCGAGCCTTTGGCTCCTTCCGGGGAGAATCGGCCTTCGGAACGTGGGTATACAGGATATGCCTCAATTTATGGAAGAACCAGATGAGGGCGAAGAAACGACGCTGTTTTTGGAGCCATTTCAGCTTGGGCGTCCGAGATGAAAACGACGTCGCCGCCCCGGTGGACCCACCGTCGCGCGAACCGAATCCGGAGACGTCCTTGGACGCGGACGAGCGGCAACACCATATTCAAGAAGCCCTCGGCCGTCTTTCCCCGGAAGACCGGTCCATCGTGCTCCTCCGCGAAACGGAAAGCAGCTCCTACGAAGACATCGCCGTTCACTTGGGCTTACCCCTGGGGACCGTCAAATCTCGCCTGGCTCGGGCGCGATGGAAACTTCGCGATATCCTAAAGGACCTTCTATGACGCCGGACCCGAAAACCATCGAACGCCTATCGGCTTACTTGGACGACGTCCTCCCGGTAAAAGATCGGGCAGCCGTGGAAAGCCTTTTGGCCGGAGACGCCGACGCCCGGAAAGCTCTGAAAGAGCTCAAGGCGTTGAGGACCGGCCTCAAAGATCTGCCGGCCTCGAAACCTCCGGAATCTTTTTACGCCCGCGTATGGCGCCATGTCGAAGTCGCTCCCGTCCATCGTCCATTCCTGTCCCATTTCCCAATAAAAACCGTCGGAGTTCTAGCGACCCTGGCTTTGGTGATCGTGGCCACCCATGATTTCCGGCATCCCAGGAATATCGGAGGCATCGCGCGATCTCCGCTTCGAATGGTTCAATCCGCCTTCAAAGCCGGAAGAGAACCTTCCCCAGGGATGGGATTCGCTCAAAAGTCCATCGCGAAATATTCCGAGCCGGCGGGAAAGGAACAATCCTTGAACGCACCGTTCCCCTCCGCCCGTCTTATGTCGGAAGCGAAAGAGGAAGAAAGCCCCCTCGCGAAAAGGGATGGGGAATCTCCGACACGTGAAAAAAACTTGCCCCTCGCCGCGCCGGCTTCCATCGCGGGCGGGGCCGCCGCCAATAACCTGCCGATTTTCTCTCAATTGAGGGGAGAAGCCCCGGGCGTCGCCGCTTTTCAAACGACGGTGGTTCGATCCGATTCGGAATGGCAAGAACTGTGGCCGAAGCTCGGGACCAACCGGCCGACGCCCCATTTCGATTTTTCCCGGGTGATGGTCGTCGGCGTATTCTTGGGAGAAAAACCCACCGGCGGATATTCCGTTCAGATCCAAAAAGCTCTTCGGGAAACCGATGGGGTTCGTATTTTGCACCACGTTGTTGAACCTCCCAAGGGAAACCCCCGCGCCCAAGTCCTCACTCATCCCTTCCACCTCGTCGTCATCCCTCGCGTGGAAGGTAAAATCGACTTCGAATCTAATTAACGCATCGTTTATCACTGAAACTTTTCATGTCCACAGGGGTTCAAGGGGCGTGACGGTATTCATGGGACGTCCCCAATTACCTATTTGCGGCGCTTTGGTTATTGATCCTGGTCGGAGCGGTGAGAGTGACGTATCGAGGACAACGGAACTTTATAAAGGCGTGGGCGTTCTTTACAATAAGAGAGGTTTGAAAGATGAATTTCACCCCCCATCCACCGGCGACCCGCCGGTTCCGGACGGGGGATTTCATTGAATTCTCGCTCACCCTGAGACTGTCGAAGGGGTCAGGCCGACCGGACGAAAACGTCCCTCATCCGTATTTCCACGTCGCCGAGGACCGAACCCACGGGCGGCATCCGCCTCTCAATTTCGGCCGCGAAGTCGCTTTTCGGCGAGAAGGCCGGAAGCGTCACCGACCGGAAATCGGACACGAAACTCGTTGCCGTTTCCTGAAAAACCACCGGACGAAGGAACACGGCGCGTCCCGTCACCGGCCACAGCATCGTCATCAACACCCACAGGATCCACGTTCGATTATGAGTCATGGTACCCTCCTATACCATTGGAACGGTTTGGGAGGGGAAAAGTTACAGCCTATTTTTTAAACTTCGCCTTGGCCTTGTTCAAAGCCCCGGAGACGTCATTCCACGCCGCGCTTAATCCTTCCCGAACTTCCACCCACGCTTCTCGGGCGGGGCCCCGCAATTCTTTGAGTTTGCGTTCGACTTCGTCTTTCTGCCGTTTGATTTCGTCGATGTTGATCTTGGCGGCGTAGTTCTTGGTTTTTCGGGCCGACTCCATCAAATCATCCAGCCGAGCTCCCAACGCCCGCAGCCTTTCTTCCATCGCCCTCGATTTTTTCTTCGCCATGGTCGACCTCCTTGTCCGGATCATATTTTTGCGCGTAGGCCCAGGTGAACTCGGCCCCGAAAAGGAAAACCTGCGCCGTCAGGTACACCCACAAAAACACAACCAACAGGGTCGCGCCGGCCCCGTAAAGGCTCTTAAATCGGGCATGGGCGAAATAGAACCCGATCAGTTGATTGGAAGCCGATACCAGGATCGAGGTAACGGTCCCTCCCACCAGGACGTCCCTCCATCGCAGCCGGACAGCCGGCAAGAGCCGGTACACCGCCGCGAATAAAAATACCAAGGACACCAGCGCGACGAGGGTGTTGGTCACCTTCCACGCCCACACGGGGCTCAAGGATGGAGCGAGGCTTCCCCATGCCCGCCAGACGGCGACGAGCAACGCGTGGACGCTGAAGAAACCCACGAGGAACAACCCCACCACGAGGACCATGAGGAAGGACGCGAGCCGGGAAATCAGCACGCCTCCGACGCCCCGCCGCGGATCCAGCTTCCACTGCAAATTGAGCGCGTTTCTCAAGTGGTAAAAAAGGGCGGACGCTCCGAAGAGCACCGCGACAACGCTCATCCACCCCGCCACGCCTGGTTTTTGAGCGCCGGCCACGGCCGCCACGAGGAGGCGGGCCGGTTCCGCTCCCATCCAACCGGCTGTTTCCCGCACCAATTCGTTCAGGGTCCCGCGTTTCCCCCAGATGGCGCCCGCCAGGGTCGCGGAGATCAGGAGCAATGGGATGAGGGAAAAAAGGGCGAAGAACGACAACCCCGCCGCCACGAAAGACGTGTGATCCCTTTGGGAAGCCCGCCAGGCCTGCTTGAACAACGCGAAAACTTCTCGGATCACGGAAGGACCTTGCGGAACTGCCGCTTCCCCACCTTAATGAGAACGGGAGAATGGACCGCGAGAGCGCGGTCGTCGGTGACTTTTTCACCGGCCACCGTGACGGCCCCCTGCTCCAAGAGGCGGCGGGCTTCGTTCTTGGACGGCGCGAGGCCCGCCTCGACGAGCAGCTCCATCATCCGAATGGGCGACTTGGAGACGCGGTGCTCCACGACCGCTTCCGGATCTTCCCGCCGGGAAAACACTTTCTCAAAATGTTCGCGGGCGCTTTCCGCCGCCGCCGCGCCGTGATACTTGGCGGTGAGGAGGCCCGCCAGACGCTTCTTGGCCTCCATGGGGTGCCCGGCCTTGGCCTTGGCCACGTCTTCGTCGGTAAGGAGCGTGTAGTATTTCCACATGAGGACGTCGTGGATGGACATCACCTTGCCGAAGAAGTCGTCGGGGGCGTCGTTCAGGGCGATGTAATTTCCGAAGGACTTCGACATCTTCCTCACCCCGTCGGTGCCTTCGAGGAGAGGGAACGTCAGCACCACTTGAGGTTCCATCCCCGCGTCCTTTTGCATTTCCCGGCCGCGGAGGAGGTTGAATATCTGATCGGTCCCGCCCAATTCCACGTCGGCCTTCAGTTCGACCGAATCCTGTCCCTGGAGCAGGGGATAGAGGAGCTCCAGGAGCGAGACGGGGTTCCCTTCCTTGATCCGGTTGGAGAAATCCTCCCTCTCGATCAATTGCTGGACGGTGACTTTCTGCATGAGGCCCACGATGGTGTCCAGGGGGTGTTTCCCCTTCTGTTCGAAGAGAGGCTTGAGCCACTCGGAATTTCGGCGGACTTCCAGGCGTTCCTTCGTCATATCCAATACTTTTGACACCTGGGCTAAATACGTCTCGGCGTTATTAACCACGAGGGCCTCGTCCGTGGGCGGACGCCCATCGGACCGGCCGGAAGGATCGCCCACGGTCGCCGTGAAATCGCCGATGACGAGCACGGCCGTGTGGCCCGCGTCCTGGAACCGGCGGAGGACGTTCAGCGGAACGGTGTGCCCCAAATGAAGGTCCGGCGCCGTGGGATCCACGCCGAACTTGACGCGAAGGGGGTTTCCCTTCGCCAGTTTCTTTTGGAGTTCTTCCGCGGAAATTACTTTCTGTGCGCCGCGGAGGATTTTTTCGAGGTCGATCGTCATGCGGGCACCGCTGTTTTCGCAAAATTTCGGGGCGCCGACCGGCGGATTGTTCCCCCGCCGACGACGACGTCTCCCCGGTAAAACACCGCCGACTGTCCCGGCGTCGCGGCTCGAAAGCGGGCGTTCGCCCGCACACCCACGGAACCGTCGGGACGGAGGGTCACTGCGCAAGGGACCGTCGGCGCGTGGGCGCGGATTTGGACTTCGGATTCAAATTCATCGGCCGGAGGATGTCCCGCCGTCCATATTGCGTCCCGGACCTCGAAATAGTCCGAGTAAACCTCGTCGTTGTTTCCAATCATCACCGTGTTGGCTGCGGGGTCGAGGTCCACCACGTAGACGGGGCGACCGAACGTCGAACCCAAGCCTTCCCGCTGGCCGATGGTGTAGAAAGCGACGCCCTTATGATGGCCGAGTCGTTTGCCGGAGGTGTCCACCAAAGGTCCGGGAACCGTCGTCGGTGCGTCGGGTGCCGCGGCTTTCACGTAACCGCCCGCGTCCCGGTCGGGGACGAAACAGATTTCCATGCTCTCTTCTTTCTCGGCCACCGGCAGTTGATGGCGGCGGGCGATCTCTCGGGCTTCGGCCTTGTCGAAATCCCCCAAGGGAAAAAGGAGCCGGGAAAGCTCGGATTGGCCGAGGTGGTGGAGGACATAGGACTGATCTTTTTTTCGGTCTTTCGCCCGCTCCAAATGAAAGATTCCGTCCTTCCGAACGATTCGGGCGTAATGCCCCGTGGCCACGAAATCGGCTCCCAGGGCGGATGCCTTCTTCAATAGGGCGTCGAACTTGATGAACCGGTTGCAGTCGATGCAGGGGTTGGGCGTCTCGCCCGCCACGTAGGAACGGACGAAGGGGTCCCGCACCGACGCCTTGAAATCGGCGACGAAATCCAGGACGTAGTGGGGCACGTCGAGTGTGGCGCAGACGGCCCGGGCGTCCTCGATATCGCGAGTGGAACCGCAACATCCGACTCCGGCCTCAAGGCCGAGGAGCCGCAAGGTCACCCCGATTACCCGGTGCCCCTGGTCTTTCAATAATGCCACCGCGACGGAGGAGTCCACCCCTCCCGACATGGCGACGATAACCTGTTTTTTCTCGTTCATTATGTGGATTATACTACGCCGTGAAGGCGGTCCGGTAAAATGGAATTACCGAAGCGTCGTTCTAAGGAAATCCCTTTTGACGTATCTTGGGGGCGGGACAGGAAAACGATGAAACTTCTTCATCGGGTCATGGCCGAGGTAGTAGCTGGCATGGGGGCCCAGGATCGGGAAACGAAGGGTCCACTGGAGGGATTGTGGGAAAATAGAACCCAGCAAAACCCGCGAGCGGACGAAAACGTCCTTGGTCCCGCGGAAAACGGCCCTCTTTTCCGGCGGCAGCATGTCGCCGTATTCCGCGAAAAAACCCTTCAGCACGTTCTGGTCGAAATCGTCCGGCACGGTAACCACGGCCACTCCACCGGGAGCCAGTTTTTCCGCCATGGCCCGGAACAACCGAAAGTGGAGATCCAGCGTCAGTTTTCTGGGTTGATTGGTGAACGCGGTCTCGATGTCGTTGATGATGACGTCGAACTTCCCGCGGGCATTCAAGAACCAGGCGATGGCGTCGCCCGTGATCACCTTGAGGCGCGGGTCCGTCAATACCCCTTCGTTCAACGCGGCGAAATCCGGCTGTCGGGAACACATTTCGATCACCCCGGGATCGAGCTCCACGAGGGTGAGGCTCTTGACGCCTTTGAACCGAAGCATGTTGCGCGCCGCCAAGCCGTCGCCGCCACCGAGGACGACGCAGCGGTCCACCTTCCGCGCCAGCATCATCGGCACCGTGGACACGTTTTCGTGGTAGAGGACCTCCTCATGGGAATGGACTTGGGGCCACCCGTTCAACTTCATCAAAATCCCTTTTCGGTCCCGGATCAGTTCGATTTTCTGAAACCGGCTTTTCTTACGCCAAAGGACGGGCGACGGCTTTTTCTTCACGGACATCTCCTTTCCACGTTTCGGGAAATAATGGACGGTACGCCGGGAAATCCCGCCAGACGCGGGGAGGATCGCCGAACGCCAGTTGCCGGCCGCCTTCCAACAAAAGGACTTTGTCGGCCGTTTCCAGCACCGGCATCCGATGGGACACGACGAACGTCGTGCGCCCTCGGCACAGGGACCGAAGGACGGGGAGCATTCCCGCCTCGCCCACCCGGTCCAGGGCGGAGGTCGGCTCGTCGAGGAGGAGGATCCGGGGGTCCCGGAGGAACAGTCTCGCGACGGCGACCCGCTGGCGCTCTCCGCCGGAGAGAGTCCCGCCCCGTTCCCCCACCACGGTATCGTACCCCTTCGGAAGGAGGGAAATGAACTCGTCGATCCCCGCCGCGCACGCGGCGGCGCGGACTTGATCGATGGTCGCCGACGTCCCCAAAGAAATATTCTCTGCCATCGTTCGGTTCAAAAGGAAAATGTCCTGAGGGACGACGCCGATGGCGGAACGCCACCGTGCCAATCGAATGTCCTGCAAATCGATCCCGTCCGCTCGGATGATTCCTCGACCCGGTTTTTGGAGTTTCAAGAGCAGGTCCAAGAGCGTGCTTTTACCGGAACCGTTGGGACCGACGACGGCTACGATTTCCCCCGCTTTCACGTCGAAACGGATCTCATCCAGAGCCGCCCGGGAGGCGGACCGGTAGCCGAAACCAAGACCTTCGGCGGACACCGCTCCGTCAATGCGGTCCGGGCTGACCGCGTTCGGACCTTCGGGCACGGGAGCCGATTCCTCCAACAACCCCACGAGCCGCGCGGCGGACACCGCGGCCTTCTGCAGACGGGGCACGATATGGGCGAAACGCGCCATGGGATCCGCGGACATTTCCATGTAGGCGAGGAACGCCACCAGCCCGCCCGCCGTCAACCGCCCCTGAAGGAGGCTCCACCCTCCGAGAAGGAGGACGATGACGATGCCGGAATATTCCGCCAGGCTCAAGAACGGCGTGACCACCGCTCGGACTTCTCCGGCCTGCTCCAAATGCTCCGTGTGCCTGCGGGAGGCCTCCCGCAGGCGGGCCTGCTCTCCTTCCGCCGCGTCGAAGGAGGCGATGGTCCGGGCGGCGGCGAGTCCCTCCTGGAATTGGGAGGTCAGGTCCGACGCATCCTCCATGGCGCGCCGCTGCTCCCGCCAGCCGCGGCGGCCGATGCGGAACGCCTGGACGATAGAAACCGCCAGGAACGCCGTGATCACCAAAGCGAGGAGGGGGTTCAATAGGAACATGGCCGCCGAGATCCCGGCCAGCACGCAAACGTCGAAGGGCAGTTCGGAAATCAAGTCCAAGGTCGAATCCTGCAAATTCTGAACGTCGGACACCAGGTGCGTCAGGACCTCTCCCGTGCGCCGCTCGGAGAGGACATCCAGTTCCCGCCGTTGGAGGCGGGCGTAAAGCTGGTCCCGCAGCGAAGCCATGCCGCGGTAGACCAGCCGGTTGTACCGTCGGTTGAGGGAAGATCCGGCGAGGTATTGAATCAGACACAGGAAAAGGATGACGGCGGAAACCTCCGCCGTGAAGGCGAACACGGTCTTCACCGCGCCGCCCCGCACGAGGGCGTCGATGGCGTCCTTCACGAGCCACGGCAGGAGCAGGTCCACCGCCGCGATCAGCAGGATCCAGGCGACGGAAGCCGCAACGTCCTTCCGCCGGAGGAAATAGCCCCGGACGACATGGAAAAACGGCGCGAGCGGGAACTTGCCTTCAGCGGAAGTCATCGCTTGATCCGTTCGAGTATCCGTTCGTATTCCGACGCCAACATGCCCAAAGCGAAGAGGTCCTCGTAACGTCGTCCGTTCTTTTGATAGCGCTTCAACCGCGCCTCCGTTTTCAGCAGCCGCCGGAGCACGCCGAGGCTGCCTTCGTTCGACCCGTAAACGAAAGCATATATTTTGTGGAGGTTGAGGACCCGGAAAGCGACGTCGCCGATGAGGCTCAGGCACTTGAAACCCGCCATCGTGCCCCGGAGCTCCCTCGGACCGATGAAGACGATAACCTCCGCGTTCCGGCTCACCCAATTGATCCAGGCGAAATGGATCATCCCGACGGGTCGGGCGTCCCGCTCCATCACGAGACAAAGGCTCCCATTGCGGAAGGGATCGCTGGATTCGAAATGGCGCAGGGTCTCCGCCAGACGAGCGGTGGAGACGGTTTCGTCCTCCACCGCTTCCCGTACGACGGGGTCTTTCAGCCACGCGGAAAGGATTGGACGGTCCTTGGGCTCGGCCGGGCGCAGACGGTAGCTCATGCCCGCCCCCTCTCCAGACGGGCGAAGACGGCCACGTCGCGCATTTTACCGTCGAAAAACAGGTGCTCCCGCAAGACCCCTTCGGATTCGAAACCGTACGATTTCAAAAGGGCGATCCTGCCCTCGTCCGACGCAAGGACGAAACTTTGGACCCGAGTTAGCTTCTGCCGCCTAGACGCCGCTCGGACCGCCCCCCACAACCGGCCCGCACGCTCGGTCGACGGGGATGGGATTCCATCGACGAAGAAAAAATCAAGGTTCGCCAAGCGGTGTTCCGGCTGGAAGTCGTGCAGGAAGAACGCCTCCGTGAACCCAACCTCCGCCGTTCGGACCCACACCGCCGCCTGCTCGGAGAAAAATCGGACAAACCGATTTTTCGTCAGGAACGGCATGGGTTCGTAGATGTCCATGAGGAATGGGGCGGGGCCCCGCTTCCGGTAATGGGAGTAGAGCGCGAGGAGGGCCTCTTTCGACGCGGGAATGAAACCCTCCCGCGTTCTCTGGACGGGGTTCGTCTTCCGCGGCGGCGTCATGTCGTCGGGAGGACTCCCGTTCCGCTTTCCGCGTCCTTTAAAACGTAGCCGTTCTTTTGGATCAGCTCCGTCAACATTTCCGGCAGCAGAAAAAGTTTTTGGTGGGCCCGGGGCCCGTAATATCGCAGCGGACCATAGACGGGATGGGGAGCGTCGCCTAAGCGGCGTTTCAGCCGGGCGGCGACCTCCTCGGGAGAAAGAACCGCCGGGTCGTGCTTCTTGGAGGCGATGAGGAACCCCCATTCCGACCAGAAGGAGGGGACGAACGTGTTGTAGGAACGCACCACGGGGAACACGGAAGCCAGAGTCCGATGGAGGACGGCGTGTTCCCGGTAATCCCGGGGGCCGAGGGCCAGACCTTGGACGATCAGGAGGCCGTCCGCCGTCAACCGGTCTTTCGCCGTCCGATAGAATTCCTGGGTGAAGAGCGCCCGGGCGGGCCCCTCCTCGAAACAGTCCGTGACGTCGACCACCGCGACGTCGTACCGTTCGGGCGTGGACTCCAGGAACCGGCGACCGTCGCCGAAAACCAGCTTCGTCCTGGGATCGTCGAATGCGCCCCGGTGCCACTCCTTCAAATGGAGCTTCGCCAGTTCGATCACTTCGGAGTCCAGGTCCACCATGGTGACCGACTCCACCGACGGGTAGCGGAGGACTTCCCGGAGGGAAGCGCCCTCCCCGCCGCCGATGATCAATACCCGGCGCGGGTCCGGCAGGGTGATCATCCCCGGATGGATGAGAGACTCGTGATAAATGAATTCGTCCTCTTGGGAAGACTGGACGGCGCCGTCCATCACCAAAATTTTCCCCAGCTTCGCCGAGTCGACGATCGTTACGCTCTGGTACCGCGTCCGGCCGGAAAAAAGGATCTTTCGATAGGCGAACCGGTGGTGCTCCAGATCGTCCGGAGCCTCCTCAAGCCAACCCGAACCGTTTTCCGTCACGAGAGCGCCTTCACGGCGGCAGGCCCTGGAAAGGGAGAAACCATCCGAACCGGCCGGACCGATTCCGTGATCACCGGCCGGGACATTTGAGGCTGGTTGTTCTCATCGAATCGGCCTCGTTCGAGTTCGAACACCTGATAATGTTTCGCCCCGAATTGACGGGCGATGTAATCGGCGGCCACGTCCGCCCGGAGGTGCACTCCGCACGTGAAAACGTCCACGGCCGCGTAGCCGCGCTCCGGCCAGGTGTGGATGGCCAAATGGGATTCGGAAATGATGACCACGCCGCTCACGCCGTGGGGCTGGAACTGATGGAACTCGCTGGAAATGACGGTGGCTTTGCACAAGCGGGCGGCTTCCACCAGAACGTCCTCCACGGTATTTGTCCGCTCCAACTGATGGGGATCGCAATCGTAAATCTCCATCATCCATTGGTTCCCAAGGCTTGTCGACATAAGGACCCTCTCTTTTTTCTGGCCGGAAGACGTTTCAAGTCGCGCTCCGGATTACTTTCCCTGATTAAGTATATACGGATGGTCTTACAGAAACGTTGCAAGAACATTACGGAAATGTAATGGAAGGTTAAATCGGAAAATAAAGCAAAAAACAGGAACCACCGCCGGGGCGGGGAAACGCCTCGACGGATCCACCGTGGGTTTCCACCACGGCTTTCACCAAGCTCAATCCCAACCCCAATCCCGGGTGGGAACGGCTTTTGTCTCCGCGAAAGAGGCGGTCCCAAATCCTCGGCAAATCCTCCGGCGGGATCCCCGGCCCCGTGTCTTCGACGGTCACCCGGACCCGGCCTCCCCGTTCGGAAGCGGTCATCGCCACCCTTCCGCCGGCCGGCGTGTATTTGAGGGCGTTGTCCAGCA
>PMLF01000138.1:14142-14909 GCA_003158755.1 Elusimicrobiota bacterium
GCGCAGGTCGTGGGCCACGTTGTCCAGGGCGTCGCGCATGCCTTGAATGAGGGCGTTGTTATTCTCGGACATCTTGTTGAAGAGACGGATCAACTCGTCCAACTCGTTGTCTTGGGGCCGAACGAGGACGTGGGCCTTCAGGCGTCCCGTTTGGACGATGTCCGAGAGCGTGATCGAGAGGCGCCGCACCGGGTCCAGGGCCCGATGGGCCAAAAACCCCCCTCCCACGAAACCGAACAGGACCACCGGGACCATGACCGCCGTGAACAATCTCCGGTATCGGTAGAGGATGAAATCCCGGTCTTCGGAGCTTTTTCCCACCTGTAAAATTCTTCTTCCGGGGAGGCCCGAAGAGGAAACTTCCAAAATGTTCCGGTCCAGGGCGTTCCTCAAAAGAGTCCATTTGGAGGCCGTTCCGTCCTCCAGGGTCCTGACATTGAACTTTTTCCAGGCCGCGGGGAGGTCTTCAAACAGCGTCCGGTTGCCTGCGTCGGCCACCCGGATGAAAACGGGGTCATCCCCTTCCGATTGTTTCGAGAGAGCTAATTCCTTGCTGATTTCTTCGATCCCGCCCTTCCGGTATGATTCGGCGTTTTCCAAGAGTTGCGTTTCGATGAACTTCCGGTCTTCACGTCGGAGGGAAGAGGCGAGGAAGACGTACGTCAGCGTGAAGAGGACCGCGGCGCTCACGGTGAACACGACGGAATACCAAAGGGTGAGGTGGAACCCCACCGTCGTCCGCCAGTGCTTAAGGAATTTATGGAACC
>PMLF01000026.1 GCA_003158755.1 Elusimicrobiota bacterium
GGTCCGGCGGGGGGGATCGTCGATCCGGCCGCGGGGTTGTATGGCCCGGGGAAGGAGCGCGTCACGGTGGATACCCGCTGAGTGGCGCCCAGTATCGTCAAGAAAAGGGACGTCAGGAAGAACCCGACGGCCAACCCCGTGGTCATCTTACGCATGAACATAGACCCGGAGGGCGCGTTGAAGAGCGCGTCGGAGTTGCCTCCGCCGAGGAGTCCGGAGAAGCCGGCCCCTTTTCCCGCTTGAAGCAGGATGATGAGGATCACCAGGATGCAGAACAAGACATGGACCGCGAGCAATACGGAATACATGGGTTTATTTCCTTAGGGCTGCCACGCCGGGCAGTTCTTTGCCTTCCAAAAATTCGAGCGNNCCGCCGCCCGTGGAGATGTGGGTGATCTTGTCGGCCAAGCCCGTGGCTTGGACGGCGGCCACGCTGTCGCCGCCGCCGACGACGACCGTCGCGCCATGCTGGGCCGCGCCGGCGGACATCTTGGCCACTTCGCGGGTGCCGTGGGCGTAGCGGTCGATTTCGAAGATGCCCATGGGGCCGTTCCAAAAAATCGTCTTGGCCTGGGCCATGGGGGCCGTGAGCCGCTCCAACGTTGCCGGGCCGACGTCCACCCCCAGCATTCCGTCGGGGATGGCGGGGCCGTCGGTGTTCCGGGCGGAGGCGGGGTCGTCGATAGCTTTGACGATCACGTGGTCCTTGGGGAGCAAAAGGGCGACGTTCTTGGCTTTGGCTTTTTCCATCAAGGATTTGGCCAGGTCCGTTTTGTCCTTTTCGACCAAGGAGTTGCCGACGGCAACGCCTTGGGCCGTCAGGAAGGTGTAGGCCATGGCGCCGCCGATGGCCAGAGTATCTACCTTGTCCAAAAGTTTGTCCAAGACTTCAATTTTGTCCGAGACCTTGGCCCCGCCCACCAGCGCCACGAAAGGTTTGGCGGGGTTCTCGCGGATCTTGCCGAGGAAATTGAGCTCTTTTTCCAAAAGGAATCCCGCGGCGGAGGGAAGGATCTTCGCCAGGGCCTCGGTGGAGGCGTGGGCGCGGTGGACCGCGCCGAAGGCGTCCTGCACGAACACGTCGGCCAAGGAGGCCAGCTTCTTGGCGAAGGCGGCGTCGTTCTTCTCTTCCTCGGGGTGGAAGCGGAGGTTCTCCAACAAAAGGATGTCGCCGGGTTTCAGGGCTGCAGCGGCTTTTTCCGCGTCGGGACCCACGCAGTCGGGGGAGAACGCCACGGGCTTTTTGAGGAGTTGGGACAGGTGCTGGGCCACGGGCGCCAGGCTATACTTCGGGTTCACTTGGCCCTTGGGCCGTCCCAGGTGGGAGATCAAAATGATTCGCGCGTTTTTTCCCAACAGGTAGTTGATTGTGGGCAGTGATCCTCGCACGCGGGTGTCGTCCGTGACGACGCCTTTTTCCATGGGGACGTTGTAATCCACGCGCACGAGGACGCGCTTGCCGTCGACGTTGAGGTCTTTCAAGAGTTTCACTGAAGTCATTGGTATCTCCGTGGAGAAATTGGAGTGATGATGTTACCAAAGAACTCGTCCTCAATCAATTGCGGCTTTTGCGCGCGGATTGCTATACTCCCTGTTTCAAAGATTTGAGGAGGATTTTCTGACCGATCCGCGAGTATTGATCGTCGACGACGATGAGACGTTCCGCCTGATTGCGAGGGAATCCCTTCATAAGAAGGGATTCATCGTCGAGGAAGCCGTCAACGGCGACCAAGCCCTGGTGATCGCGTTGCGTTCCAAGCCGGACATCGTCTTGGTGGACATCATGATGCCCGGCGTCGACGGCGTGTCCCTCTGCCGCGAGTTCCGCGAGAGGGCGGAACTCAAAGACACCATTTTGCTTGTTGTGACCGCTTTGAACGATCCGAAAATCCTGCGCGACGCGGTCCGTTTCGGGGCCAATGCCTATCTCATAAAGCCAGTGGAGGCCTCGGTCCTGTTGGATAAAGTGAAAAAGCTGCTGGCGTCGCGCCCCGCCTCCTGACGGCGTCCGATCCTCACATAATATAGCCACCCACTCTTTTCGTCGAGGAAGTGCCCTTTTCGATCCGCGACGTGTAGACTCCTGTTTACAAAACGGAATTAAGTTGTTTACAATCAATTCCCTTCTCGTTTTCAAAAATGTTACAAGAAATTAAGGTGTTCTTACGAAATCAATGTTATATTTTCTATATGCAGATCGCTGGGATCACTCGTAAGATTCCAAGCCTCCGGCTGAGGACGTTGTTGAATCGTCCTCTGCCCCATACCCCTCCCTTGAGTTTTTTCCTTCCGACGTGTGTGTCGGTCCGACGGACCCTCTGCTTGGCGTTGGCGGTGATAACGTTCTACAGCCAGGCGGTTTGCGCCGGGGTCAACACGGTCCCGCAGTTCCCTTCCTTCCATTTTTTTCCTGCATTGGGCGACCGCCTGTCCCGTCTGACGACGGGGGGGAAGAAGGTCCTGTCGTATGTGTTCCACGGCAGCGTTCGGGACGATCAGCGGAAGTTGTTGGAGGACCCGGGATCTTCTCCCGACGTTCTGAAGCGGCAGGAAGATTCTCAGAACGCCCGGATGGACATCGCCAACCAGAACCAAATGAACCAAGGCCTTCAGTTGCCGACGCTGCCCCAATCGCCGGGCCAGTCGACGACCCAACAGGCGGTGGACGCGGTTAAGGATGCCCTGCCCGGGTCCATCGCGGCGGACGAAATCCAGCAGGAGATCAAACGGATTCAGGGAAAGATGAAGTCGACGATGGGGGGGCTCGCCAAACTCAATTATTCGATCGATAAGAACTTCGACGGTACGATCAAGCGGACCTATCTCATCGACGGCAATGCCAACATGATCCTCAACGACCGCACGCGGGACCCCAACGGGCACACGCTGATCAGCAACATGAACAACATGAACTATACGTATGGGCTCCTGACGCAGGAAACGGTGGAATCCTACGACGCGAAGGGGGAGAAATCGACGACGGTGCGGAGCATGACGTATAGCTCGGATTCCAAGGCCAACATTCCCGAATCCCAGAGGGTGATGACCTTGAACGAGGTGACGACGACTCCCGAGGGAGAAACCAAGACCTTGCAGCGGGACGACATGGCGTACGACCTCACGGGGAACTTGACGACCTACCACGAGAAATCGACGGACGAGAACGGCCTTTCGACGGTGAATTGGTGGTGGGGCGGGTCGTATGACGGCAACAAGAACCTGCTTTCGTATCAGGAATTGTCGCGCACGGAGGAGGGGGATACCTATACGAAATGGTCGACGACGTCGGACCAGTATGTGAAGAACCCTGACTGGGACGGGACGACGGCGGACAAGAAAACGATCAACGAAGCGGACGATTTCGGGAGGCAGGAGTGGCAATTGAAGAGCTACACCAAGGAGGTCCTTTCCCCGCAGGACGTCCAGACGACCGAAAAATGGACGGGGATGACGTACGATCATTTCGGGAACCTGGCTTCCTATATAAAAAATACGCAGGACGTCCAGGGCCGTCCCGTGGTCCAAACCTGGACGGGCGACTACGACGAGTACGCCCAAGTCCGGGACTACTCGGAGATCACCACCGACTCCTTCGGACACTCCCAGCGGGTGGATGACACCGATATCGCCTACAACAAATTTGGAGACATGATCGGCTACACGCAGAAGACGATGGAGAACGGGCTGTCGACGTTGAAGCGGTTCGGGGGCCAGACGGTGAACGATCCCTTGGCGGCGACGTATGACACCAAGCACAACCTATTATCTTCCTTTGAGAAGGACACCGATTCCCAGGGCCGGGTGACGACCCGCGACTGGATCGCCCAGCCGAACGCGGCGGGCGACAAGTATGTGAAAGGAAAGTTGCAGGGGTCCCTGGAAATTATGAATTACGGCGCCTATACGGTGACCACAACGGGTTCCGGGTATCATTACGACGTCACGGGGAGAAAGGACGGGGGGTTGGACGTGCAGCATGTGGTGGGAGTGGAGGCGGATGGAACCTATGTGGACGACACCGTCAATATCCTGACCGTGCCCGTTTGGGAAACCCTGGACACCCATGCAACCCAGGTCAGCAGCCTGTTTGGCGGGATCTTTTACACGGACAAGTTCGTCACGAGCGACGATTCCATCGTGACCACGACGGGCTACGACAATACGACGGGCACCCTGGTTCGGAACTTAAAGGAAGAGACGACCCGTACGGGGATTACGGTGGACGGGAATTACACCGAGCACAAAGTGACGACGGGTCAAGACGGAGACATGGCGCTGGATTCCTACACGGACACGATCCGCACCAACACGGTGATGGACGGGTTCGGGCGCGCCCTCTCGTACACGGAGGAATCCTGGCAGAACGGAAAGCCGGGCTCCTA
>PMLF01000060.1 GCA_003158755.1 Elusimicrobiota bacterium
CAACATCCTTTTCATCTGCGGCGGAGCGTTCGAGGGGATCTCCCAAATCATCGAGAAGCGTTTGGGCACCTACGGCGTCGGGTTCGGCAAGGAAGTGAAGTCCAAAAAGCAGCTATCGACCGTCGAACTGCTCCAGCGGGTCCGCGCCGAAGATTTGATCCAATACGGGTTGATCCCCGAGCTCGTCGGACGGCTGCCGGTGCTGGCCACCCTGGACCCCCTTTCCGAGGACCAGCTCGTCGAGGTGCTCACCAAGCCCAAGAACGCCCTCGTCAAGCAGTACCAAAAGATGTTTTCGTTTGAAGACGTCGAACTCCGTTTTATCGGCGACAGCCTTAAAAAGGTCGCCAAAGACGCCCTGGCCCGGGGTTCCGGCGCGCGGGGCCTTCGGTCCATCCTGGAAGACCTCATGCTGGACGTCATGTTCGATCTCCCCGAGGACAAGGATCTGCGTCAAGTGATCATCGACGACGACGTTGTTTTGGGCCTCAAAACCCCCATGCGCGTTCGCGAAGGGATGAAGAAGTCGGCTTAGCTCCCGTGTTGAATACCCTCATCGCTTTCGACGTCCGGCTGTTTTCCCTCATCAACGGCGCCCACGCGCCGTTCTTCGACGTTTTTTTCGGCGGCGCCACCTGGCTGGGGAACGGGTGGGTGACCTTTCCGTTGTTCCTCTTGGTCGTCCTCCTCAACGCTTCCAGACGGAAAGTGGCGGGAGTCCTCTTGGCGGGGGCGGTCGCTTTCGCGTCCGCGGGGGTCCTCCTTCAAGCGGTCAAGAAATCCGTCGACCGGCCCCGGCCGGTGAAGTATTTCTCCCTTCAAAAATCGGAAACCCCCGTCCACGTGGTGGGGCCAAAGCTGGGGGCCCGCTCCTTCCCGTCGGGGCACGCTCAAACCGCGTTCACGGCGGCGGCGCTGCTGGCGTTCATTTACGGCGGGACGTTTTGGATGTCTTTCCTCTTCGCTTTCCTGGTGGCTTACTCCCGCGTCTACGTGGGGGCCCATTTTCCGTTGGATACCGTCGTGGGCATGGTCCTCGGGGTGGCGGCGGCTTGGGGTTCGGTGGCCGGGTTCCGGAAAATGATTTGGGAACGGAATCCGGAGGAAAGCGTTAGTAGTTAGCAGGCTGCCGAAAAACTCTAAGGTCCCTGTAGTTGCCCGATTCATCGGGCGAATTGGAACGGACTATTGATGCCTGTATAAACAATACCCTGGAGACCGCTCGTGCTGAGCGTGTCGAAGCACGACAAGTTCCCGGCGATCACGGCTCACCCTTCGACAAGCTCAGGGTGAGCGGGTTTTAGGATTTTGTTTTTACAGGCCTCAATAATCGCGTTATTCAGCTTTAGAACGCCCAATGGTTTCCGGGCTAGCGCCCTCCAACCATTTCCTCGCCTCCCACGGCTCGGTCATAAATTGGGCAACTACACTTTTTCGACGGCCTGTCAGAGGAAGATATGAGCGAAACGAAAAGTAAAGACATCCTTCAATTGCCGCTGCTGCCGGTGCGGGATACCGTCCTTTTTCCTCGGGTGGTGGCGCCCATCGTGGCGGGGAGGCCTCGGTCCGTTAAGGCGGTGGAAACCGCTCTGGCGGGGGACCGGCGGGTTTTCATCGTCCTCCAACGGAAACCTCAGGAAGAGGATCCTTCCCGGGCGGACCTGCACGAGGTGGGCGTCGTCGCCCGCGTTCTCCAGTGGCTTAAGGGGCAGGACGGGACTTTGAAAGCCCTCGTGGAAGGCGAGAGCCGGGCGCTCCTGCTGGACTCCCAGCCGATGGCCGGAGGCTACGTCCAGGTGGACATTCAACCTTTGGAACCGTCGGTGGAGGTCACTCCCGAAATCCACGCCCTGGCGCGGCAGACCCACGCCCTCTTCGATCAATACCTGCGCCTGGGCCGCCGGCTTCCGGCGGAGGTCCTTTCCGTCCTGCCGCCTCTGGAACTTCCGGGCGAGCTGGCGGACGCCATCGCCGGACATCTGCCCGTCAAGCTGTCCGACAAGCAGCACATCCTTGAAATCACCGACGTCAAGAAGCGGCTGGAGCGGCTCTGCGAGATACTCTTCGGCGAGATCGACATCCTCAATTTGGAACGGCGGATCCACAGCCGCGTGCGGGGACGCATCGAAAAGTCCCAGCGGGAATACTATTTGACGGAACAGATGAAGGCGATCCAGAAGGAGCTGAAGAAAAAAGAGGACGGCGGCGAGCTGGACGACCTGCGGGGAAAACTGGCTTCAGCCGGGCTGTCGCCGGAAGCCAAGGAAGTCGCCGACCGGGAGATGTCGCGTTTGGAAAAAATGATGCCCGTCTCCCCCGAGGCGACCGTCACGCGCACGTATTTGGAATGGCTGTCGTCGCTTCCTTGGACCGTCGAAACCAAAGACGCCCTGGACTTGGACGAGGCCCAGAAGATCCTGGACGAGGACCACTTCGGCCTGGAAAAGGCCAAGGAACGGATCGTCGAATATTTGGCGGTTTTGAAGCTCACCAAGTCGATCAAAGGACCCATCCTTTGTTTCGTGGGGCCGCCGGGCGTGGGGAAGACTTCTCTCGGCAAAAGCGTCGCGCGCGCCTTGGGCCGCAACTTCCAGCGCATTTCCCTGGGAGGCGTCCGCGACGAGGCCGACATCCGCGGGCACCGCCGCACGTACATCGGCTCCCTCCCCGGTCGGATCATCCAGGCCTTCAAGAAAGCCAAGTCCCGAAACCCGGTCATCCTCCTCGACGAGATCGACAAGATGGGCAACGATTGGCGCGGGGACCCGGCGTCGGCGCTGTTGGAGGTTCTGGACCCCGAGCAGAACAACGTCTTCACCGACCACTATTTGGACGTGGGGTTCGACCTCTCCCGCGCCCTCTTCATCACCACGGCCAACACGCTTTACTCCATCCCGCCCGCTCTTCAGGACCGGCTGGAAATTTTGCGGTTCCCCGGCTACACGACGGAGGAGAAGCTTTCCATCGCCGAGCGGTTCCTGATCCCGAAGCAGAAGAAAGAGAACGGACTGCGGCTGGGCTCCATCAAGATCACTCCCGACGCGCTGAAGATGATCGCCCGGGACTACACCCAGGAGGCGGGCGTCCGCCAACTGGAGCGGGAGATCGCGGCCCTGTGCCGGAAGGCCGCGCGGCGGCTCGTGTCGGAAAAGGTCTCCTCCGTGACGGTGGCGGCGGTGGATTTGAAAAAATTGCTGGGAGCTCCCAAGTTTTCCCGGGAGAAAGCCGCCGTCAACGCCGTGGGCGTCGCCACGGGTCTGGCGTGGACGGAGCACGGGGGGGAAACTCTTTCCGTCGAAGCCATCCTCCTGCCCGGGAAGGGCAAAGTCATCCTCACGGGCAAGCTGGGCGCGGTCATGCAGGAGTCGGCGCAGGCGGCCCTTTCCTACGTGCGTTCCCAGGCGGACGAGCTGCACATCAAGCGGGAAGCGCTCATGAAGGACCGCGACCTGCACCTCCACATCCCCGAAGGCTCCGTGCCCAAAGACGGGCCGTCGGCGGGGATCGCGATGGCGACCGCGGTGGCGTCGGTCTTGACCGGCCGCGCGGTCCGCAAGGACGTGGCCATGACGGGGGAGATCACCCTCTTGGGGCGCGTGCTGCCCATCGGGGGCTTGAAGGAAAAAGTTCTCGCGGCCCATCGGGAAGGGATGCTGACGGTCCTCTATCCCGCGGCCAACCGCCAAGACCTCGAAGAAATCTCCGAAGACGTCCGCAAAGCGTTGGACCTCGTGCCCGTCGCCACCATGGCGGACGTGCTGCACCGGGCTCTGGCGCCCCGGCGGCAAAAAAACTAAAATCACATTCCCTTCCGAGTCTCGCGAAGGGCCCCACGCTATCTTTGCTAATCCATCAAGGAGCCGAGCCACCCATGAAAAAGTTCTATCTGATTACCCCTGGACCCACCCCTATTCCGCCGGAAGTCGCCGCCCAATCCGCGCTTCCCATCATCCACCATCGCACCCATGAGTTCGGCGATCTGTTCGACCAAGTTTCGCAGGGGCTCAAATACGTTTATCAGACGAAGAACGACGTTTTCATCATCACCGCCTCCGGTTCGGGGGCGATGGAAAGCGCCGTGGCCAACGTCGTGAACCCCGGCGACAAGGTCATCGTGGCCTCCGGCGGCTCCTTCGGCGAACGCTGGATCAAGATTAACACCGCCTTCGGCGCCACCGTCGTGGCCGTCAAAGACGAACTCGGCCAGCCCGTGAACGTGGAGAAAATCCGCGAGGCGCTCAAGGCCAACCCGGACGCCAAAGCCGTTTTCTGCCAGCACACCGAGACCTCCACCGGCGTGGTCAACGACCTGAAGGCGTTGGGCGAAATCGTCGCCGCCACGCCCGCCCTCCTCGTCGTGGACGCGATTTCCGGCTTGGGCGGGGAAGAACTACACATGGACGACTGGAAGCTGGACGTGGTCGTCGCCGGGTCGCAAAAAGGGCTCATGGTCGCTCCGGGCTTGGCGTTCGCGTCCGTGTCGGACAAAGCCTGGAAGGTGATCGAGGCGTGCAAGAACCACCGGTTCTATTTCGACTATCGGCTCATCAAGAAGTCCATCCCGAATAAGGAAACCCCTTGGACTCCGGCCGTGACCTTGATGCAGTCTCTCCGGGCGTCCCTGGGCATGATCAAGTCCGACGGGATCGAGAACGTCTGGGCCCGCCACCGCCGTTTGGCGAAAGCCACCCGCGCGGGAATGCAGGGATTGGGATTGAAGCTGTTCGCGACCAACCCCTGTGCCGTGCTGACTTCGGCCTACTTGCCGTCCTCGGTGGACGGCAACAAGCTCGTGGACTGGATGCGGGACGACCTCGGGGTGTCGGTGGCCGGGGGACAGGAATCTCTTAAAGGGAAGATCGTCCGCTTGGCCCACATGGGTTATATGGACCAGTTCGATATCCTCGTCGGACTGACTGCCCTGGAAACCGGGCTCAAGAAGTTCGGCGTGGCGGTTCCTCCGGGGAAAGGGGTTCAGGCCGCCATGGAGGCGTTCGCCGCCGTATAAAGATTTTTGCTTCGGTTCGCCCTCTCCCTCACCCTCCCCCGTAAACGGGGGAGGGAAGACCCATTCTTTCAGGAGACCGTCATGACCAAAATCAAAGTCCTTGTCAGCGATCCCGTTAATGAGGAGGGGCTCGCCTCCCTCCGGGAGAATCCGGCTTACGACGTCGTTTACAAAACCGGGTTGAAGCCCGATCAACTCCTTAAAGAATTGGAAGGGGCTCAGGCGCTGCTGGTGCGGTCCGAGACCAAAGTCACGGCGGACGTCATCGCCGCCGCCAAGGACCTCCGCTTCGTCGGCCGCGCGGGGTCGGGCGTGGACAACATCGATTTGAAGGCCGCCTCCCAATCGGGCATCGTCGTGGCCAATGTGCCCGGCGGAAACACGATTTCGGCGTGCGAACAGGCGTTGGCGCTGATGTTCGCGCTCGCGCGCAATACCCCCGCGGCCGACGCGTCCATGAAAGCGGGGAAATGGGAACGGCCCAAGTTCATGGGGACCGAGATCACCGGAAAAACCCTGGGCGTTTTGGGGTTGGGGCGCATCGGTAAAGAGCTCGCGCTCCGCGCCCAAGGTCTGCAGATGAAGGTCGTGGCGTTCGATCCCGTGGCGGACGAATCCTGGTGCCGCCGGGCGGGCATCGCGCTCGTTTCCGTCGACGAAATCCTGGCGCAGGCGGATTTCATCTCCCTGCACGTGCCGCTCAACGACAAGACTAAGAACCTGATCAATAAAGATTCGCTGGCCAAGGCCAAGAAAGGGATACGGATCATCAACTGTTCCCGCGGCGGGATCGTGAACGAAGCCGACTTGGTGGAAGCGCTTAAGTCCGGCCAGGTGAAATCCGCCGCGTTGGACGTGTTCGAGAAAGAGCCGCTTCCGGCCGATTCGTTCTTGCGGCAAGCGCCGAACCTGATCCTGACGCCGCACTTGGGCGCATCGACGGAAGAGGCGCAGGTGAAAGTGGCCGAGGAACTGGCCATCGGTTTGGTGGAGTTCTTCGATAAAGGCTTCGCCCGGGCGGCGGTCAATATGCCGGCTTTGGACGTGGCGGGCCAGAACCATCTCTTCAACTACCTGCCCCTGGCCGACAAGCTGGGGTCTTTCCTGGCGCAGGTCACCAAGGGCCAAGCGGCTCAATCCTTGTCGATCAAATATTCGGGCGACCTCGGGAAATTGACCCCGACGCTCTTGACCGCCACGGCGGCTTCCGGCTACCTGCGCTTCGCCCAGGCCAAGCGCGTCAGCCCGGTGAACGCCCTCGCCATGGCCGGGGAACTTCACCTGGCCGTGTCCGAGTCCTCGACGCCCGAGGCCATCGACTACGCGGGATTGATCGAACTGGAACTGACGACGGAGAAGGGGACTTTTGAAGTCGCCGGAACCGTGTACGGCCGCGGCGATCTGCGGCTGGTGCGGGTGGACCACCTTCCCGTGGACACGATTCCGGAAGGACATCTCCTCGCCATGAAGAACGACGACAAGCCGGGCGTGGTCGGCCATACCGGGACCGTGCTGGCCGCGGCGGGCATCAACATCGCCGGCATGGAAGTGGGGCGGAACCGGCCCGGCGGAACGGCAGTGTCCCTGTGGCGCGTGGACGCGGTCGTGCCCGAGGACGTCCTCGCCAAGGTGAAGGCGCATCCGGCGATCTTGTCGGTGAAAGTGGTGAAGCTGTAACCTTGAACGGAGTCAGTTGCGAAATGGACGGGATTTTCCTCCCCCTTTGAAAAAGGGGGATTGAGGGGGATTTTATACCACCAGGATACGTCAAATCCCCCCAGACCCCCCTTTTTCAAAGGGGGGACACCAATAGATGTATAGCGTTCACCCCGCCATTTTCCTTAAAACTTCCAGCAGGTAGGCCATGGTGCGTTTGGGGTTGTCGGGGCGCTTGGCGCCCAGGATGTTCTCCGCTTCCTGGAGGGCTTTCGGGTCCAGGCGCCTCGCCAGGCCGATCAACTCCTCAATCCCTTCCACGTCCGAATCATCGAACACCAGCGCCGCCAGGCTTTGGGCTTGGGCTACGGCGTCGGCTCCCCATCGGGCGGATAGGGTTTTGAGTTTCGCTTCCCGGGCGGCGGGGTCGTAGAGGGGGTTCGGCGTGTAGATGTTCGGATGGCGGGATTCGTCGCCGGTGACCGGGGAATATTCCACCTCCAGCAGGTCGGCCCGGCGGAGTTCCAGGACCCCTTCCTGCAAAAACCAGGGGGAGACTCCGTACCGTCGGGCCAGAGTGCTCTCCGCCACGGACCATCGCGGCGGGAAAGTGGAGGCGGCGGAATAGCGCAGGCTCCAGAGCAGGAAAGCTTTTCCCGCCAGCGACAGTTTCCGGTCCCAGCCGAAGTTGAAATATGCCGTCGGTAAATTGACCGATTCCGCGCCGGTCGACGTCGATAGGGTGACCACCGGATCTTTATCGTAGGCTTTTTGGAATGTCAGGAGCCCGTATTTGTCCCGCAGGCGGACCAGGGTGTTATCCACCTGCCGCCGGTCGTCCCCTTTCGTGGGACCCTTCAGGCCCATGGCTTTCGCGAGGGCGTCCCTGTCGACGGAAAATGGTTCCCCGGGGGAAGCGCCGACCACCAGGAGGTGGAGATAGGCGTTCAACGTCCTGGGGGCATCGGAGCGCACGACCGCGCCCAGACCGTCGGGAGAATCCACGAAAGAGAGGGGGACCGACGTGACCGACGTCGACGGAGCCGGGAGGGGGACGCGGCGGAGGGAGGAGAAGGAATCCAGGAGCGCGCGGGCCGCTTCCGTCGACCGGATCAGGACGTCGGCTTCGGCGTTGCGGCTAAAGGCCGAGGCGCTCCAGTTGCTGGAGCCCACGAGGGACGTCCGCTCGTCTATGATCAGCGCTTTGGCGTGGAGGGGGGCCGTGCCCGACGAAAGAAAAACCGCCGCCCCGCTTTGCGCGAGGAACCGGGCGGCCGCTTGATTCTTACCATCCCCCGCGCCGGGGTCCAGGGCGTCGGCGGAGTTGTCCAGGACGACTTGGACGTCGACGCCCCGCGATTTCGCCCGCGCGAGAGCCCTCGCCAGACGGGCGGGACCCGAATCGCTCGGGACGGGCCGATAGCTGAAGAGGTAGAGGAAGAGGCGCACCGAACGCGACGCCCCGTCGATCTCCCGTTCCGCGATCGCCGGATAATCTCCCGGCGGAACGACGACCGTCTCCGCCCGGAGCGCCGCCGCCAACCCCGCCGCGAGAATCCCCGCACCGACGCCGTGTCGCCATTTCATTCGAACCTCCGTGAGTGGTTTATCCCTGACCGCCCCGCCGATCGTTGGAAATATTAGCAGGGGCGATTGGATTGGACAACGGGGGTAAGGCCGAGGCGGTTTAGAAAATATAATCCGAGGCTTGATACCTCCCCTGACCCCTGCCGTGCGTGGCTGCGGCCTCTGGCGCTCCTGCAGGCCTCCTTGCGAAGGAGGCAGCTCCCACGCGGCATTTCTTGCTAGCGCAATCAGGGAAACCCCGGTCCCCGAAGACCTCGCATTGCGCCGGTGACTGCAAGGACGCACGGTAGAAGGGCGGGAGCGTGGGATGTTTTCGCTTCGATTCGCCCCCTGGCTCCCCCCTCCAAGGACATCCCAGTGGGGGAAGCCTTCTTGGCCTCCCCCCTACCCCGTAAACGGGGGAGGGAGTAGATCCCCTGAACGGATAAAGAAATTAACTTCGTCCCCTACGTCCTACATCCCGTTGCGTTTTCGCTTCCGCCGGCGTCGGAATTTTATAAGGTAAACGAAGGGGACCTCCTCAGCAGGGGACGCGACAACTCCCGCCTCAGGGAGGCGGTTAGAAACCCTCCGGCCCGGGAGGAGCGCGGTAATTTCGAGTGGCGAACGATGTTTTAGGATGAGGGGGAAACATGAAAAACATATTTCTACATTGCGTAAAGGCGGCGCTGGTGTTGCTCCTCTCTTCCACGGCCCTTTGGGCGGAGGACCTCGCCGTCCTGCAACTTCCGCCGCCGCAAATGGAGGGGGGCGTTCCGCTCATGCAGGCGCTCAAGAATAGAAAATCGGCGAGGGAGTTCAACCCCTCGGCCAAGATCTCCCCGCAGACGCTCTCCAACCTCCTCTGGGCGGGGGACGGCATCAACCGCCCGGA
This sequence comes from Elusimicrobiota bacterium, assembly GCA_003158755.1. Taxonomy (GTDB): domain Bacteria; phylum Elusimicrobiota; class Elusimicrobia; order FEN-1173; family FEN-1173; genus FEN-1173. The sequence continues at coordinate 9,126 of PMLF01000060.1, forward strand.
AAACGGCCATCGCACGGCGCCCTCGGCCATGAATTGGCAGGAAATCGACATTTACGTCGCCACCGTCGACGGGCTTTACCGCTACGATCCCGCCAAGAACGCGCTGGTGACGATCAAAGCGGGGGACGCGCGCGCCCTGACGGGCACCCAGCCCTATGTGGCCCGGGCATCCGCCGACCTGGTTTACGTGGCGGATTCCTCGCGCACGGGGAAAGCGGCCGGCGATCAAAACGTTTTGTCCGCGGCCGACGCGGGTTTCATCGGCGAAAACGTTTACCTGTATTGCGCCTCGGCGGGACTGTCGACGGTGGTGCGGGCCTCCATCGACAAACCGCGCCTGTCCGAGGCGTTGAAACTGCGTCCCGATCAAACCATCATCCTCGCCCAATCCGTCGGATATCCCGAATAAGGCACCGGAGAGGAACTTCCGCGTTTGCTCAAAGCGAGCGGTTTTAAAACCGTCCGCCGTTTCTTTCAAAGCTTCAACTTCATCGGGCGCCTTGGCCTGATTTAAAACGTTGGGGAGGTCATATGAAAATTCCAAAAGTTCAATGGGGCGTCCTTGTGTTCGCGACGGCGCTGGGCATGGGGTTGATTAGAGCCGACGATAGCGCGCCGGTCGTCGACCAGCCCGCGGCGCCGAAAGCGGCCGAGACTCGGAAAGGAAACGCGGATCAAAAGGTTTCGTCGGAACTGAAGCCGCAGGCGGCGGAAGCGGACTCCGATTCCGGGGCCGCGTCCCAGGAGAAGGCGGTTCTGGATAAATCCAAACAGGATGATAAACGGACAGACAAGGAGGTGAAAGGAACCGCTCAGGACATGAAATTGAGCGGCAAAGATTCCGAGGTGGACAACAAGCAGGACAAGCTTCAACACGAGGCCGGGGACGCGGATTCCCAAGGCGGACACGGCGCCGTTTCCGCTCGAGCGCCGATCGTGTCGACGAGCGCGATCCCTTCGCCGGCGGCCGGGATTAAGAAAGAAAAGGAGGCTCCGAAAGAGCCTCCGAAATCCGACCCGGCGGCCGTGAGCGCCCCTGAAGTAAAGCCTCCGGCGAATGAGAAAAACTCCGGCGACGCGGACATGTACAAGGCGATGGATGCCTTCGAGAAAGAAAGTCAGGAAGACGCCCGGCAAATGCGCGGAGAGAAAGGTGGAACGCAACCGAAGAAGGTCCGGCCGGAAGGCGTTAAGGAAAATACGAACCCCTGATTCAGGCGCGGGGCCTTCGGCGGGAATTTGGGATCACGGACGGTCTGAGATGACTTATTAAATCACCCGGTTGATCTTTGTCCGACTATTGTCCCAATCACAGAAATGTTCGCCTCATCAATTAGGCGAGGAAGAGGCTTAAAAGGGGGATGTGTGTTTCTCGTTATTGGGGGTGCATTTTTGGTTTTTATGATGGTTTTTGTTGCCAAGCGGGGCAATCAGTGGAATACAACCCATGCGATTGCATCGGAGATAGGCATTGTTTTGCCGGTCGTGAGGGTGAATTGTTTTACTTACCTGACGAACCTGCGGGGGTTCTACAAAGGGATGCCCTTTGAACTCCGTCTTCGGAATAGGGCGCCGGAAACGAATCAATTCCCCGACCCACGCAAGCGTTACAGCCTTCGGTTGATCGTTCGACCTCCGGCACGAGGGACCGTTCATTTGTCTATTTCCCAAGGACCATGGAACCTTCCCCTCACGAGTTTTTTAATGCAGCCGGTCCATCATCCCCTTCTCCGAGGATGCTGGGCGCGGGGCAAGCCTCCCCATGCTGTTCAGGCTCTTCTTACGGATTGGGAAAAACGCGGGGTGGATCCCACCTTCAAGGATTTTTCCCCGCTTTCATTCCGAGGATTAATCCGGGATGGGGAAAGTTGGAGGCTCGATTTCGTATGTCCTCTTCCCGAAATGGATGTTTTGCGGCGAGTCATGGGAGTTGTTGATGAGTTGATCGCTTCTCCCGAACTTTTTTAAATTTGTTCCCGCGGTTGGCGCCAAAAATCAAATCCCCCTCGATCCCCCTTTTTCAAAGGGGGAGGCCTAAAGGCAATGCCTTACGTGATCTTTTGGGATGAAGGGGG
>PMLF01000007.1 GCA_003158755.1 Elusimicrobiota bacterium
CCGAACAGGCTGGAAGCGATGAAGAGGCTACACCTACCGACGATCATGATGGATTACGGGGTGGCGTTGAAAGTCACGGGTCGGGATAGCTGCATGGGCTTGTGTCCCTTCCACAAGGATAAGGAGACGTTGAGCCTGTCCGTCGGAAAACGTGGGAATAAGTGGATTTGGAATTGTTTCGGGTGCCAGGCGCACGGGAACGTGATCGACTTCGTAATGAAGAAGGAGGACAAACCTTTCAGCGACGTGTACCAAATCCTCGACGTGAAGGTCGACGGACCCGTCACCATACAACCGACTTCGCCGCCGATGGTGCCCCCTGCACCGTCGGCGGTTTCGTCTGTACGCCCGTCGGAGCTTCTGGCCCGCGTGGTGGATATTTACCACGGCAGCTTTTGCGAGAGCCGCCCGGCCCAGGACTACCTAACCGGGCGAGGGATCAAAGACGGCGAGTTGATCCGCCATTTTAATATTGGTTTCGCCGACGGACGACTTCGGCGGATGTTGCCGGACGATCCCGGCCATGAGTTCACCGCCGGATTAAAAACGGTCGGCGTGTTGAACGAGAAAGGCGGCGAGTTCTTCCACGGCTGCGTCACGTTCCCGATCCTCGACGAGAACGGAGGCGTGGCGGGGATGTATGGCCGTCGCTCCGTCGGGACCGGACCGGCTCACCTTTACTTGCCCGGCCCGCGCCGGGGCGTCTGGAACGGCGCGGCGCTCAAGGCCCACCAGGACATCATCCTGACGGAATCGATCATCGACGCTTTGAGCCTTTACAGCGTGGGGCTTACGAACGCCGTGCCGATCTACGGCGTCAACGGCTTGACGGAGGATCACGTCCGGTTGATGAAGGAATACCGGACGCGGCGAGTGTTCCTCTGCCTGGACAACGACGACGCCGGAGTCCGGGCGCGGCAACCGTTGACGGAGAAGCTGACCGCCTTGGGGATTGAGGTATTGAGCTTCGACCTTCCCCGAAAGTTCAAAGACCCCAATGATGCGCTGATGAAAGGATATCCCGCCGAGGAATTCAAAGTATTGGCGCGGATAAGCAGCATCCTGGCGACCGCGCTTAAAATAAAGGAACTGCCGTCGTCGGCGAACGGAACGCCGCCGCCTCCGGCTCCGGGGGCTGTCGCCCCGGCGGCTCCCGCCGCCTCGACGCCCGCCCCGGTTCTTCCTTCGCCCGCCAGTCTTCCGCCGTCCGACGCTCGCCCCACCGTCGAGGAAAAAGAGGATGCCTTTTTCATCAGCCTAAGCGGCCGGGTGTATCGGGTGAAAGGGTTAAGCGCCCGGAAAACGGAGCACATGAAGGTAAACGTCAAACTGGATTCCACCGACGGAAACCACCTGGACACCTTCGATCTGTATTCCGCGTCGGCGCGGGAGAAGTTCGTCAGCTGCTGCCGGAAGATCATGAAGGCGGACGCCGGGGCGCTGCACGGGGATCTAAATCGATTGATCGAAGTGTTGGAGGGTCTGCAATCGAAAGGAAAAGGCGGCGATGGGGTTGAAGGGACGAACGGGGCGAAGACGCCGCCGACGATGACGGAGGAAGACGCGGCCCAGGCGACGGCGGCGCTGAAACGGCCGCAGCTCCTGGCCGACATCCTGGCGGACATGGATACGCTGGGTTACGTCGGAGAAGACCACAACAAGACGCTGGGGTATTTGGTGGGGATATCCAGGAAACTGGAAAGTCCGTTGGCGTGCGTGATCGTCAGCCAATCGTCGGCAGGAAAGTCGGTGCTGTCCGACACGGTGGAGCGGATGACCCCGCCGGAAGATGTGGTGATGTATTCGCGGGTGACGCAGTACGCCATCTATTACGCGACGAAGGACGGATTGAAGCACAAGCTTTTGATTTTGGAAGAGCGGGCGGGATCGGAGGAGGCGGATTATCCAATCCGGAGCCTTCAATCAAAGAAGCGCCTAACGTTGGCGGTCCCCGTGAAAGACCCGGAGACCAACCAAATGCGGATGGAGGAGCGAGTGGTGGAAGGCCCCGTGGCCTACATGGAGACGACGACCAGCCCCCACATCCACGACGAGAACGCGACGCGGTGCTTCCTGCTTTTCCTCGACGAGAGCGAAGCGCAGACGAGGCGGATACACGAGCGGCAGCGCCGCGCCAAGACCCTGGCCGGATTCCTGACGATGGGGGAGACGGACGCCCTGGTCCGCCGTCATCACAACATGCAGCGGCTTTTAAAGGCCGTCGCGGTGGTGATCCCGTACGCCGACCTGATCGACTTCCCGGTCCGGTGGTTGAGGACCCGCCGCGACAATATGCGGTTTCTGAACCTCATCGAGGTCATCACGTTCCTGTACCAGTTCCAGCGCCCGGTTCAGAAATCCATCGACGGACGGGAGTACATCGAAGCGACGGTGGAGGATTACGCGGCGGCTTATTCCTTAGCCCGCGAAATCATGGGGGAGAGCTTCGCGGACTTAAAGAAACCCCAGCGGGAGCTATTGAAAGCGATTGAAGGGCTTCTAGGCGCATCCAGCGACGGCGTGACGCGCCGAGCGATCCGGGAGGCCACGGGACTGGCGGACACGCGCTTGCGCGAGCTTCTGGCCGATCTGGTGAGCCTGGAATACGTCCGAGAGATGACCGGCGGCGGCCGTGGGACCACGTGCCGGTACACGGTCCTGGATCACGGCCCGGAAGGGGAAAAGCGGCTCGTCGGCCTGACGACACCGGAGGAGCTGCGCCGCCGGTTGGGAGCCGTCCGGCTCCCGGCCGTGGATGGGAAAAACGGCCTTCCGTCGGATAGCGTAACGGATCGGTAAAGTTCGCGGAAGTTCGCGCAAAGGGGTGCGAACTTCTTGGCGGGTGAAAGGAAAAGCGGATCAACGGTTTTCGCGGGCGAAATCGGTTCGCGGGGTTCGCGCGGGGGGCATATAGGGAAAAACGGAGGGCGACGCCATGGACGAGCGGGAAATCCTGAAAATCGAACGACGGGTCAGCCAGTTCGAAGAGCATTTGGCGATGGAAAACTATTCGCCGTTGACGATCCTGGGTTACGTCAAAGACCTTCGGTTCTTCCTGCGATACCTCCAAACCTTGGACGTGCGGGACCTGACCGCCATCACGGGCGACAGCCTGTACAAATACCAACTGCACGTCTATCAGGAGAAACACAAGGACAAGTCGTTGAGCCTGATGACGCAGCGGGGCCGGTTGGTGGCGGTGCGCAGCTTCTTCCATTACCTCTTGAAGCGTGGGCGCATCCTCACCGACCCGGCGAGCGGGTTGGAATTGCCGCGCGTCAAGAAGCGTCTTCCGCGCGGCGTAATGACGGTCCGGGAGGTGAACAAGATCCTCGCCCAGCCCGACGTAGACACGCCCTTGGGTTTAAGGGACAAAGCGCTCCTGGAAGTGTTGTATACGACGGGGATGCGCAACGGCGAGCTAAGGAACCTGACCCTGCACGATGTGGATTTGGAATCGCGGGAGCTTCGTATCAACGACGGCAAAGGGCAAAAGGACCGCGTGGTCCCCTTGGGCGAAATCGCCGCGCATTACGTGGCGCAATACCTGGACCGCGCCCGCCCGGCGTTGGTTGGAAAGCGCCCCGACGCCGCGGCCCGCCTGTTCATCAGCCGGAGAGGCCGTCCGCTGGACCCCCTCATCGTCAACGGTCGGATCATCGGAAAATACGTCCACCAAGCCGGGATCACCAAGCACGTCACGGCGCACGGGTTCCGTCACACGTGCGCGACGCACATGCTGAAAGGCCGGGCCAACATCCGCCACATCCAAGCGTTGCTCGGCCATAAGAGCCTGGATACCACCCAAATGTACACCCACGTGGAGGTGGGGGACTTGAAGCGCGAACACCGCCGCACCCATCCCCGCGAACAGGACCGGGGGGAATGATGCTCCGGTCCGAGCGGATCGCCGACTACCTCGCCGGGCTTCGAAGCCGGGGCTACGCGCCGTCGACGATCCACCTTAAGCAAATGGAACTGGAAACCTTCTTCGCCCAAACCCGCAAAGCGGCCGCGAACGTCACGCCCGAGGACGTGGAGGCGTACGGCCGCCGCCTGATCCGTCGGAAGAACAAAAACACCGGCCGCCCCGTGACCCTGCGGCGCGTCCAAGCCAGGCTCCACACCTTGCATCGGTTCTTTGAGAACGAGATCCACCGGGGCCGCCTCCTGGCGAACCCCGCGCCGAAAAGCCGACTTCGCCGACGGGATCGCCTTCCGCGACACATCCCCGGCCCGGATCAAGTCCGGCGGCTCCTTCGTCAGCCCGACGTAAAAACGCCCCTGGGCTTGCGGGACCGGGCCATATTGGAGCTTTTCTATTCGACGGGGCTGCGGCGCCAGGAACTGGCGCGGCTCGGGATGTACGACGTGGATTTCAACGAGAACGCGGTTTTCGTCCGCCAGGGCAAAGGCGGCAAAGACCGATTCTTGCCGCTCGGAAAAACGGCCCGGCACTGGCTCGAAAAATATCTTCAAAGCGTCCGCCGCCCGCCGGGGGAAACCGCGCTGTTCCTGACCTGCTTCCGGAAAGGGTTCAGCCCGGCCAGCCTGAACGCGCTCATCGAAAAATACATGGCGAAGGCCGGGCTTCCCTGGAAAATGGGCTGCCACCTCTTGCGGCACGCCTGCGCCACGCACATGCTGCAAGGCGGCGCGCAGCTCCGCTACGTCCAAGAAATCCTAGGCCACACCCGGATCAAAACCACCGAAATATATACCCACCTCCACCCGCAGGACCTCCACGCCGCGATCCGCCGCGCCCATCCGCACGGCCGATGGCGGGGGGAAAGGGCGCAACCATAGGGCCTTCCTTTTTTATTATGCTTTCCAACGTGTCCCGGCCCAATCCTTCCATCTTAAACCGCCCCTTAAAGGCCATCGCGTCCCGCGCGGTGGCGTTTTGTTTTGGGCGGGCGCGGCCTCTTGCGTCGGCCATTCCGCCCGTAAAAAAGGCGTTCCCGAATTCCTCGACGGAGAAGGTACCCCGCCCGACGGAGGAATTAGTAATAAGATCGGGAAACCTGGCAACCAAGACCGACGCCAA
>PMLF01000179.1 GCA_003158755.1 Elusimicrobiota bacterium
ATAAGAATCGTCACCCCGGCGAAAGCCGGGGTCCAGGATTTGAAACGGACCTTTCTTCCTTTGAGGCCTTCTACCAAGAAGCCCAATCCCGCGACCAAGCGATGACGGATAATTTGTTCCGAGCCATGACTTCCCCTCCCCTGTTTACGGGGGAGGGTGGCCGGAGGCCGGGAGAGGGCGAGGGCGGGAAGGCTGCGGCTGTTCTAGTCACCGGCGGCTACCATTCCCCCGGTATGATGGAAAAACTGACCAAATCCGGCGCGGTTGTCGTCAGCTTCACCCCAAAAATCGAGAAAGTCGACACCCTCAACGGCACATCCTATTTAAGCGTCTTCAACCAGGAAAAAACCCCCCTGGAAAAACTCTTCCAAGGCCAAAAGCTATTCCTGGCGACGGATCCGGCCGACTTGAGCGAAGTCTCGCCTTTGACCAGTGCGGGGACGGTCGCGGACGCCGTTGCCAAACGGAAAGAAAAGGACGTTGATCCCAAGGAGTGGACCAAGGACCATAAAAAAGAATTGAACAAGAACGCCGAAGACGCGTTCGCCGAGTTGAAGGGGATCAGCCGGTCGTTCCCGGAGGTTTCCAACCCGGACGTTACCGTCAACCGGCTTGAAGGCGAAAAATTTGAAGTCACCGTCGACATGAAAGTGGCCGGGGGAACCCCCGTCGTTTACACCGTGGCGTATACCGGTGACGGAACCCCGTTGAAAGTGGAATCCATGCGCCGGGCCGGCTTGCTGACGGAGTTCACCGGCCGGGCGACCTCCGGATTCCTCGACGACGTTCAACAGTTCAAGGTGTTGCAGGCCAACAACCCGGTCCACATCAGCGAACTTCCTCTCTTTTCACATCTCCCCACGATGAGCCCCGACGATATCCTTTACCTCTTGAACGAAATCCATCGCTATAGCAATGTCACCCTCGTCGACGTGGTCGCCCGCCTGACAAACCTCGAAGTCCTCCGCCACCTGACCCTCTCGGCCGACGAAGGAAAATTGGTCGTGGAGTTGGAGAAGGCGTCCGGAATTAAGGGCCTCGACCGGTTTCTTAATCCCGCCCTAGTCGCCAAAGCCGCCGCCCACTTCGTCCTGAACAAACACGCGAAAGGAGTCGGACTCTTGACGGCCGATCAAAACATCCCGCCCGTTCGGAACTACGCCGTCGAGTTGTCCGGCAAGGTTTCCGCGGAGGAAGCGCGGGCCATGAACGAGGGCGTGAAAGCCGCCCAGGATTTTGTTTTGGCCGGTCCTGACTTGTCCAATCTTCCCATGGAGTGGGAATCCCCATCGACGAAGAATTCCATTAAAAGGGTTCTTGAGTCTTTTGTCGAATGGAAGAAAAGTGCGGGAATCGGGTCCGGTTTAATGGAATTGCCCGATTCGATTCGAAGCGTGGATTTGGCGGGCCTCCTCAAAGAATGGGCGGAAGCGAACCTTCCCGATGGTTCGGCGCGAACGTTGCTGCTGGACCGTGCGGCGGCGCCACAGGAAGGATCCCTCGAGAGCAAATACGCGATGCTGGGCCTTATGGCGGAAATGGTCACCGCCTCCGACAACAGCCGCTTCGTGAAAAACCTCTCCTACGATGAGGTTCTGAGCACGCCTTCGGCCCAGAAATGGAAATTTTGGGGCGCGAAGAGGCGCGCGGGCGTGGCCGTTCCTTTGTGGTCCATCCATTCCGAACGCAGCGCGGGGATCGGCGACATACGGGATCTCCGGTCGATGGTCCGATGGTGTAAAGAGACCGGAATGAGCGTCCTCCAACTTCTGCCCATGAACGACACGGGGTCCAAAAATTTCTGGCCCTACATGGCGGAAAGCTCTTTCGCCTTGGACCCGATGTATTTGGCTTTGGAGGACGTGACGGGGGCGGGAGCGTTCCTGAAGGGAATCGACGCCCTTCGCAAAAAGGATTGGACCAGAGACGGAAAATACGTGGATTACGGGATAAAGGAGGCCAAGCTCAAATTATTGCGGGAGATGTTTGAATTCCGCAGAGATTGGGAGGGCGATCCGGTTTTCCGACGATTTCGTGAAGGCCAAAAATACTGGTTGCGGGATTACGCCCGATTCCGCGTCTTGAAGGATATCAAGTATAGGGGTGAGCCCTGGGAAAATTGGAATGAAAATGACCGCAACCATGATTCGGCGGAGATGGATGCTCTGGACCGGGATAACGAAGAGCATATTCTTTTCCAGGAATGGCTCCAGTGGCAGCTTTTCATCCAGATGAAAGCGGCCAAAGATTTCGCCAACGAGAATGGAGTCAAAATCGAGGGAGACAGGCCCTTCCTGGTGGGACGGGAGAGCGCCGACGTTTGGGCAAATCGTCCACTCTTCAAAATGGATCGGCAAGCGGGGGCCAAGGGCGATGCCTTCAATTGGAACGGACAGCAGTGGGGACAGCCTCCTTACAATTGGGAAGCGATCGAAGCGGACGGGTATAAATATTTGAGGGCGAAGAACGAATACGCCTCGAATTTTTACGATGCCGACCGCATCGATCACTTCGTGGGGCTCCTTCGCTTGTGCACGTATCCCCTGATCATTCCTCCGGGAACCGGCGATCGAACCGGCGTCTATGATCCTCCGCAACGGGAAGGGACATNNAAGATTTTGGAAATCTTCATGGAAACCAACATGCTCCCCATGGCCGAAGACCTCGGCACCGTGCCTCCGGAGGCGGTCCAACTGCTGAGGGAATTCGGGTTGTTGGGGATGGACGTGATGCGGTGGACGAGGAAATGGGAGCATAAGGAAAGCGACCACACCCCCGCTGAATCTTTTCGTAAGAACGGCGTCGACACCACCGCCACTCACGACACCTCCACCGACCGGGATTTCTATGAAGAGGAATTGGGCGGCGTTCGACTGGAAGATTTCAAAGAGGAGGTGAGGAAGAACAACGGCGATCCGGAGGATATCCAAGGCAAAGTGCTCGCTGAATCTCGGGAATTTTCCAACCACGCGTCGTGGGCTCCCGCTATTCAGAATGAAGAGGACATCAGGAATGCGTTGCGGGGAAATCAGGGAAATGTGGTGGAGGCGGTCGTCGCCATGTATCGAGCGTCCCGGGTGGAGCAAACCCTCCATTGGCACAGCCTCGGCTTTTTCGGCGAGGCGGGACGGGAATATTCCAGCGTCGTGGCTCGTCAATCCTTAATGAAATCCTTCCGCACCGCGTCCATGCTCAACGTCAACCCTTTGTCCGATTGGCTGGCGGACAGCCCCCTGATGGAAGGCGGGAGGATCGTTTTCAATGTGCCGGGGCAAGTCAACCCGAATTTCTGGGCCCAAAAATATCCGTTCGGCATGGAGAGATTACTGAGAGACGGAGGAAACAACGATCGACTTCGAATGATCAACCGGCAAACCCATCGCCTCCCCGAGGAAGTTGTTTCCAGCCGGGCCGCCGCTCCCGAAACTCCCCAAATCCTCGGCCTCATGCCGACAAGTTGGATGGGCCGGCTCTATGCCCGCATCCCCGCCGCGAAATGGTATTCGACGACGTTGAGGTTCCTCGTGGGCGGCGTCTTCGCCCCTATTTATGAAACCCTTTGGCTGGTTTCCATGGTGACGGGCAGGATCGTCATTGCCGTTGGGGAATGGGCGTTGAGCCCGGTGGTAGTGACCGCCGGCGGTCCCAATGTCCAATTAACCGGCGGGCTCCTATCCCTGGTGAACAATGCCGTGGACGATGTCTTGGCGGAATTCAGGGTCCGACACCCCTCCGTTTTCGTCGGCAACGGCAATAAATCGGTGGAAGTGAAGGGAAATCGGAAACTAGAAAGAGCCGTTTCCGCCACAACGGCGCGGCTGGTGGCGCCGTTCCGGGTTTTCGCCCCGCTGCTCGCGGTTTCGGTCATCTCGGTGACGGCCCTGTCCTTATTGAGCCCCTTCCTTCCCCAAGGCCCTCCACTGATCATGGCTCAGGCATTTGTTTTGAAACTATTGGTCTTATCCATTTCCGTCCCGGCCGCATTTTCTTTCCTGTCCCACTTCCGCAACAACGCCCCCGCCACCCTCTCCAGTTTGAGATGGTTCAAAAAATTCCAGGGCCGTTTTTTGGCCCTGATGTCCGGCGGAGAATCGCCCGAATGGGCCGCGGTCGAAGACAAGATGCTCCTTCCGTTCCCAGGGATCACCATGAATTCCCGGGGATGGGACCGTCCGGAATGGCTGGAATCCTTCATAACCATGAAAGCCGTTTCCGACCTCTGCCGGGAAGGAAACACGGACACGGTGACCGTCAAAAAAGTCGTGGAGCTCGTCCGGACGAGGATCCCGCAATACGGGTTCAATATCCCGAAGGAAAGCCGGGTTTTGGAGCTCCTCACGGGCCTTAAGAGACGGAACCTCATCACAAACTCCGACCTCGGCTACATGGATTTTACGTCGACGGAAGGGAGCGTCCACCTGATCGCGGACCTCGGCAAGGCGGACGTTTGGGCGGGCGATTTCAAGCGGATCCAGGACCGCCTGACGGCCGCGAAAGAGGAGGATGAGGAGGAAGGGACGAAGTTCCTCAAGGTCCTTGAAGAATATTCGCAAGCGGTGGAACTGGGCGACCGCTACCCCACCGAGGTGCGCTACGCGGTCCTGCAGGCGGTCACGACGATGACGGAAGGTCAAAAGAAGTGGGTGGTCGATCTTCTGAGCCGGCAGGCCGAATACTCCGCGCTGGCGGACGCGGTGCTCCTCATGCTCCTGCCCGAGGGGGATCAGAAAGGCTGGTTGAATAAAAACTCTCCCGAGTTGGTGGGGCGGGGGATCTATTCCGTGACGCCGGAGGCGACCCATCTTTCCGGTGGTCTGGGCCGCGTCGAGCAGTACCACGTCAAAGCCATGAGGGACTTGGGCGCGGACGCCCGGTTCATCGAACTCGGATACCGGATCTCCAAGAAGACGGGCAACCCCATCAACTACATCAAAGAGGACGATCCAACGGCTTTTCGGACGGAGGGAGATAATACCTACGGCCGATGGCTCAAAGGCGCGAACGGTGAGCCAAAGATATTTTCCCTGCTCATCGGCAAAGAAGAAGTCAAATTCCGCGTGTTCGAGAGCGTGAGCATCAACGGCGCTCCTACGTACATGATCCAAGACGTGAACGAGGATAAGGATAAGCAGATCGTGAGGAAACTTTACGATTACGTGGAGGGGATGGGCGCCGAGCATCCCGGTTCCCAAGCCATGGTGTCCGTGTTCCTGTCTCAGGCTTCCGTGGAGTTGATCCGGTATTTGGAAATCCAAAAAATGCGGAAAGATCCGGGCAATTACAAGCCCCCCGTGGTGGACGCCAACGACGGCCAGGCGCTGATGGCTTGCGCCTGGAGGCGGATTTTCTACGAGGACGAGGAAGAGCTGAAGAAGAGGGTCCCCGCGGATGAAATCGAGGAAACCCGAAAGGTGTTCGACGAGGCCGTTTTCTGCGCCACCACGCACACCTATAAAAACCGCTGTTTCATCTGGGACAAGGACTCCGGGTTAAAATTCCTCCGGGATACCGTCGGCGTCCCCGAAGGTTGGCTCTGGGCGTTTGTCCGGGAGCGGAAAAAGGAATGGGGGGACAGTTCGGACGGGTTGATGGTGGATTTCTCCAGCGCGGGCCTCCGGTTGGCGGATATCGCCAAAGGAGTCTCGGCCATCCACTCCCACGACGTGAACCCCATCGACCCGGGGATCCGCCTGGTCGGAAAGACCAACGGGGATGACCGAGAGTACACGACGAGGTTCTTCCGCAAAGCGTTGGCGTTCGTCAAGTCGGAAGGCAAGAGTTCCAAAGCCCTTTCAATGGATAAATATGAAGAATCCTCCCCGGAAGACGTCGAAAAAGCCAAACGCCTTTGCAAAAAGTGGATGAGCGAGGGAGTTCCGAGAGATCCCGAGGAAATCGGGGAACGGGCGGAAGAAGTGGAGTCCCTCCGGTCGGGGATCAAGGATCACTTGGGCAGGCCCATCGTGCTGGATCCCGACCAAATGGTCACGTCTTACTCCGGCCGGCTGGTGCCGGAGAAAGCGGGGCAACAGCGGGCCTTCGCCCGGGAAGAAATTTTGAGCATGCTGAGAGTCGGCATCAACGTGCTTATGTTCACCAATGTGCAACCGTATGACGCCAGTAAATTTATCAATGAGGCGATGAAACAGCTTGCGGAAGAGGTTTGGAGGGATCAGCAGGAGAAAGGGGAGAGGTCCATATATAAGGGGAAGCTCTATTTCCTGAACCACTTCGACATCAACCAGCAACGGCTCCTCTTGGCCGCGACGGATTACCAAATGCAGGACTCCGACCGGTACACCGAAGCCATGGGAGGCACCGAGTCCGACGTAGCCTCCTGCGGCGGGCTGGTGGGCGGACCGGCGTTTTGGGAAGGAGGCATCAACCGCCTCGGGCCGCCGTTGAACATGGAGGATTTGGCCAATTCGGGAAATACGTGGGTCCCCGGGGGAGTCGATCCCGACCATTACTTCAAAAGTTACGTGCTCCTTCAGCACCTGTTCAACAACCATAAACTGCCCATCGTTCAGGCCCGGTCGATCCGGTTCAGCCGCGTCCTGGCGTCGAAGATCACCGGCGCCGACTATTTACGGTTTTACCGCGAGCCCCTCGCCGGCGGCCGCCGGGCCCGCCGTCCCCAACCCCGCCCTCTCGATGAAGTGAGGCTTACGGGGGTTGCCGTTTATAACAATGGGGATGCCGTGCCCGGGAAAGGGCGCTATATTTTCGAGAAAGAGCCGGAGGACGTCGAGGTTTCCGTGAAGGTCGATTTGAAGGTCGGAGATCCGACCCAGCCGCAGCGCCCGACGATTCCGCCGGAAGACGTCCAGGTCTGGTTGGTCAACGACTACGGTTTGAAGATCCCGCTGTCCATGTCCGGAACTCCGTCGGAGGAAGGCGTCGCGACGTATGCCCTGAAGGTACCCAAAGGGTATCCGCTCCCGTTCCGTGGAACGATTGAAGTCACGTCCGGCCTTTGGACCAACTCCCAATCCATTCAGATGGCGGTGGCGGGCAGCATCGTGAAGGAGGGGGAAGAGGCGCCGGAAGCCCTGGATGAAGAGGCGGCGAACGAAATAGCGGCGAGGATCGACAGGGGTTCCGATCACCGGGTTTTGAATGAGCTCGGGGACGGTTTCTTTTGGCACTCCTCCTTCCCGGGAGGGGCGAAAGGGATCGACGGGTTCGTCAAGGAATACAACGCCGTCGATCCGAAGATCATCGACGACCACGTGGGTCAGCGGAACAACAACATCATCAGTTACATCATGGAATCCCTCTTAAAAGACGAGGTCACCAGGGAAATTCCCCCGTTGGCGGATCTGAAGCTGCATTTGGAAGAACTGGCGGCCGCCGCGAATCGTTACCCGAACGATGACGATAAGCGGGCGATGACCCGACGGATGGTGGAGTCCCTCTCCCGGGTGGCGGAGGCGTTGAAATCCCCCCAGGTCCTGGCTCCCAAGGATCGCCCGTCGTTTTCCAGCGCCAGCCAGTACTACGTTTCCTGGGACGATTCCGGCGAGGGGGCAAAACTTTCGGTTGATACGGCGCCGCCTAAGGGTGGTAAGCATTGGAAGATCCGGGGGGCGGCGGGTCGCTTGGTGGCGGCTGCCTTGCAAACCCTCCAGCCAGGTGATGCCCCGGTCTACGACCTTGAGAAGGGCATGGTGGAATCGGCGGATGTCAAAAAAGTGCAAATGTTGAAGAAATTCCGTGAGGACCACCAGGAATTTTTCAAGGGAGCGACCCTTGAGCGTATGGAGGTCAACGGTCCCGGCGCGGAGAACTTTTTAGTCCTTTTGCTGAGGAACGTCCATTTTCCTAACCAATGGATCGATTTCGCCGTAAACTTGGCCGAAGGCGACACCCATAGGGATGTTTCAACGGAGCCCTGGGCTAAACGTTTCTCCTCCGGCATCAAAGGAAAGCACTTCGTATTGCGGGATCACTATCCTTTGCTGATCGATCCGACGGGCGATACGGACTTTCCCCGGGACGGGGACCGGCTCCTGACGGAAGGCCTTCCCATCGGCTTGTTCCCCTACGGGAGCCCCAACCGCGTGGAAGGGTCGAAAAGTATGTTCCATCTCTTCAGCATGGAAGAGACGGGGGAGCCCGCGGTGACGTTGCCGGTCGATTACGCGAAGACGCGGGAGTTTCCCTTGGAAGTCAGCCAAGGGGAAGCCAAATTGACGAAGCCGGACACGCTGAACCTCGTTCCGGGCCAGCCGGTGGTCCTACGGGGGAAGGTTTCGTTCCAATCCCCGTTGACCGAAGGGCAGGTGAGGGATTATTTCAAAGGGGTCGGTTACATCGGGGGTTACGGGTAGCCGGGAGCGGTTTTTGGGGAAGCGAGCCTTATCGGGAAGAGCGAGGATTCGAAGGTTTTCGAATTTGAGGTCTCCCTGAACGCTCCCGAACAGCCCGGCGAATTCAAAATCGGATTCCGGTTCAAGGTGCTCGGCGGCGACACCGTCCGCCTGGAGCAGGGGTATACCGGGGTGATCCCTTTCGACGATCATTCACGGGCGCTGCTCTCGGGCGACCGACAAAATATCGCTTCCGCGTATCCTCTCGAATCCGTCGGTCTGAAGGACAACGATCCTCTCTCCCGCTTGGTAAAGAATGCTTTGCATGACACCTTGGGCGAGGTCATGAACACCGGAGCCACGGTGTCGACCGTGGTCTTGTCGGAGGACGAGCCCCTTTGTCACTCCGTGGCGGAAGGTTTTTCCTACGCGCGGCAACTTTTGGAAGTTTTCAAATCGATGCCGGAGGGATTGGAAAAGAGGCAGCTTCTCGAAACTCTGGAGAAGCAATTCACGTTCATTAAAAAAGCTTTTGAAATCCCGGATGCCGGCCCCGCCGTCAAGGACCTTTTCACGGCGCGGTTTACCGTGAAGGGAGAGGTTTTGCCCGGCAGCCGGGTGGACGGCGCCTCCCAGGCGGCCCTTTTCGCCCTGGCCGCGTTGGAATCCGACCTCTTGAGCTCACCGGAAGACCGAAAAAAGGTATTTCGGCTCCTGGAAGTCTCCGTCGACGCCTTGGTGGGGGACTTGTCCTTTTTTGAACATCCAAATTCCGACACCCGCGACCGTTCCCGGGTGATGGACCGGTGGAAGGAGATCGGCGGGCGCCACTCCGCCGATGCTCTATTGGCCTACGACGTTTTTGGTCGCGTGGCCGATTTGCGAATCGACGGAATCCCGCAAGATTCGTTGGATAGGCTGCGACGATTATCCGCGAAAAATATGGGTTTCATAAGGAAGACCGTCCTCCCTACCTACACCCATTGGCCCCGCCAAGGGGCCGCCCCGGCGAGGACTTCCCGCGGACTCCAGTCCCATACCCAGAGCGATTTGGACGGGAGCAACCCGGAACGGGCGGACGCCCAGGTGATCGGCGCCTTGGTGGAAACGGCGGAGCCCAATTTACCCGATGAGATCCTTCCGGCCGTCCTCGGAACCTATAACCTGCTGGACGAGGCGTTCCGGGACGCCATCCCCGGGAAGTTGAAGGCTCTCTATCCCCGCCTCGTCCCGTGGGGTCGGCACAAGGGCAACGGAGGTCCCACGCCGTTGGCCATGATCTGGCGCGCCCAGTTCAACTGGTACATGGTCCGCCGGATGCTGAAAGAAGGGAAATTCACCGTTCAGACGGAGGAATACCGCAAGTTCCTCGAAAACAATGGGTGCGATGTTTCCGACATACCCGTGAGCGATCGGCCGATTCCCGCCGATGACGTCCGGTTCCGGCGCATCTTGACCGCCCTGGACCATCGGGCGGCGGAAACGCTGGAGTTCCTGGCCGATCAAACCTCGGGTAGGCGTTCCCTCAGTTCCAAGCTTCAATTCGACGGAGCGGAGGTTTCCCTGGCGGGGGTCCGGGCGGACCTGGCGACGAACTCGGCCCTCCTGGCGGCCGTGAGGGACCGCGCCCTCACCCGCGGTCAGATGCCCAAAGAGATTCGTCCCGATGAAGGCCGCCTTTCCTCTCTGCCGGAGTTCCGCCGCCTCCTTCGGGGTTTGGTTTCGAGAGAGGTTAAAGATCAGCAAACCGCCATCCGGGAATTTTGTGACTTGAGTTCGGATTTGGATGGCGTGAAAAACCGGATCGGTGTTGAAGGGGCGAAAGCGTATGTCCGCCTCGCGTCGTCCCTATCCGGTAAGTTATTGGTGGCGAAGGGACATGAATTGTTCGACTCCAGCCTCTCCGAATTCATCAAGCGAAACGAGGGGCTCCTCAGAAACGGACGAATCCTCCTTTTGCCCAACGACAACCCGGGTCTTTTGACGATCGCCCGCGTCCAGGAAGGCGAGTCCATGCTGCTCGCCTTCGACACGGACCGCTCCAGCCGTCCGTCGTCGGGGTTGTACAAGGAAACCCGCGTCCGTCTCCCGGCGGGGCTGAATGCCAATTTGGTCTTGATGAGCATGGGGCTTACCACCAAGCGCGATTACTGGGAATTCGACGCGGTCACGAACACTCGGTTGACCGGACGGGTCTTCGGTATGAACAACGAAACCTATTTCACGGACTGCGTGGCCGAATGGCAAAACCAAGGGCTTTTCGTGAACGCGGGGGTGGAGGAGGGTTTCCGCGCCGTCCGGTTTGAGACCAAGAAGCACGATCAACGGATTATTTTCCAGGTGGGTCCCCGGTACTTTGGTGCGACGGCGGGTACGGACGGCACGGTTACGCCCGGGAACTTGAACGACATGTTGAAGCATCCGAGGATCCGTGCCCTGTTGGAGACCGGTTCCGTCGATCTGTATCTGCTCGGCGCCCAAGAGACGGCTAGTTATAGGACCGGCTGGAACGACAATGACGGGCCGTTGGGAGATAAACAGGGGAATGACCGGGTACGAGCCAATGAGGCGAGTCACGCCGTTTTTCCGACCTCCGACGGAAATGGATTGATGGTCCTCCGAAATTACTGGAAGGCCGTCCGTCCCGGCGATAAGACTCTGGGGTCTCCGTTCGCCCCCAAGGGAATGACCCTCTTCGACAAAAATGCCATCTATTATGTCGATGAAGTTTCCGGCCGAAGGCTGGAGGGAATGGAAGCGATCCGCTTCGTTAACGAAAAGCTGCAAAAGGAACACGGGTGCCGGTTGATCGTGGACGCGGTGGTCAACCATCGGGCTCCGGACGGCCCGCCGATGGTCGAATGGATGAAAGAGGTGCGGCCTTTATCGCCAGAGGATGGAAAATATCTGAAATATCAGGAGCTCATTGATCGGGTAAACAAAGGGGACGCCTCCCTGAAAGATTTGACCGATGTCCTGAACGCCGACAAGGACATGGACGGATATTTCGCTTGCGACGTGGGCGCTCCGGGGATGCATCATGTGGTCCTCATGCCCTATACCGGGGTCATTTACAAGCCGTTGCGCGATGATGAAGTGGAGAAACTCGGCGATGCGCTCCGCGATGGAAACGACCAAGCTCTTCAACGAATCCAAGACGAAAATGATGCGAGGATGGATAAGAGAAGCAATCTATGGATGTTATACGTCAAGGACAGGAGCGATCCGTCGACGGCGGTTTGGGTGCCCCATGGATGGACAGGCGCCCAATCAGATTACCCATGGAAGGACGCCATCCAATTGAATTACCTCTATCCGCCGTTGCGGCAGGCGGTCATTCAAGAGATCGAGGGGCTTCGGAAGGCGGGGATTTCCATCCGGGCGGACATGGCGGAACTTACGTCGCGCGGCCACGTTCATAATGTGTGGTTTCCCGAAATGCCCTGGGAAAAATCCTCGGATAAATTCAACCGGTTGTGGCCCATGGACGCTGAATTCCCCGCTGAATTGTGGCAGGCCCAGGACAAGGAAAAGAATGAGAACCCCGATGGACCGAATCCGCGGAACTCTTTTGTGGCCGGAGAGGCCTACGGCATTGGCAGGGGTTTCCTTCAGAAATCAGGTGTCGATGTATACGGTAAAGAGGAGTCTTTTAATAAGTTGAAAACCGGGAATCCCGCTGATATGTATGACTTCTTGGAAGGATTATCGAAGAAAGGAGGGATGTGGAAGTTGGCGGCGTTCTTAAAATACATCGCCAACCACGACGATCCAACGCCCGCCTTTAAAGACACCGATTTGCCTTTCTATCGAAATCCCAATGCCCAATGGCTGGCGAACATCCTCCTCGCCGTCCTGCCCGGGGCGACCATTTGGTGGGAGAGGCAAATGGCGGGCTTGGCCCATGAGAAGAGGGATCCCACCGACCTGATAGGGAAGGATGACGACCCTAAATTGATGGACGGGAGTTTGGACAAGCT
>PMLF01000275.1 GCA_003158755.1 Elusimicrobiota bacterium
CGATCGAAGGAATTTGATCCTCTCTTCCAAGTTCAAAAACGTCGGGGAGTCGTTTAATAGCGACCGTTCGTACCCGGCGAGGAGCCGTCCGGCGATTTCCGGAGTGGTCTTCGCCAGGAAGATCTTTTTTTCCTCCGAGTTCTTCAGAGATTGGAAAATTCGAGAAGCGCCTTCTTCCCCGAGAGCGTTCAGCGCGGAGTGGATGGATTCCTGCGCTTGCGAGAGGACCGCTTCGGTCTTGGCGGTGGATTCGTTGATCCGGCTCGCCTGGGCATCGGTTGTTCTCAGATGAGACGTTGTTTCGGATAGCGTTTTCGCTTCGGACATCCGCCGGATGAATTCGTCCTTCAGGTCTCCATAACCGCTTATGGAGGAAGGCGAAAAGATCATAAACGTAAAACCCCCGGCGGGTCTCGAAATGACGGAGAGCATGGAAAGCCCGAAGGACAACAAGGCGGTCACCCACCATCGCGTCCCGGAGGGCATCGACGCCAGGAGAACCGTCGTTATCGTTGTGAAGACGATCAAGGGGTTTACCCATGATTTTTCAGGATTATCGGCGGGGTGAATCCTCCGGCGGGATCTTTCTTTCGATTGTTCCGGGGCGCGGTGGGCCGGTTCCGGGAGGCTCAAGAACGATCGGACCAGGAGTTCGTANNCTCCGTCGCTGATAACGGCGTGGAAGACGACCCGGCTTGCTTCAGATGGTTGAGGATCGGTGTTTCCCCTTCCCAAAGGATTTCCTCCTCGGGGCCGCGCACCCACAACAGGGGCACGATCCCTTCCGGCGTCTTCGCGGAACCGAAGCGGTAGACGGACCCGTGAAGGGGGACTTCTTCGGAAAGTTCGATGCCGCGGCGGTTTGCGTCTTCCTGGTCGGTCAGGTTCCAATCGGGTCGGGCGGGGAAAGGGATGGACAAGACCCGCTTTCCACCTAGGGTCTCTCCGTGGCTGAGGTTCCGGAGGGTGCCGGCGGCGATCTTTTTCCCCGGCGCCGCGGCGCGGAGGGAGGGGGACGCCCGTGGAAGGGTGAAGGCCGGCGTGATGACCGTGTACGAAATGCCCTCCCGCCGCATAAGGCGAGTGAGTCCCGGAGTGTGGAAACCTCCGGCGATGAGGACCACTCGGTCGGCCCCCCGCCGTCGCGCTTCGGCCAAGGTGTTCCGCATCAGGGCTTCGTTCCGTCGAAGGGCAAGCCGGTAGAATGTTTCCGAGGAGGAGACGGCGTGGTCCAGACGTTCGTGGAGGGCGGACATGTCCAAGGCCTGGCCGTCCGTTTGCTCCCCCTCGATTTTCACCAGGGCTTGTTCCGCTTCCATCCAGTCGATCCGGCCGCCGTCCTTCGTATAGTCGATCCATTCGGCTGGGGTCATTTGCAGGGAGATCAGCCTTTGCCGGATCCTCACCCATTGATTCAACGCGTGGAGGTTTTGGGCTCGGGAGGCACCGGCGAGGAAACGCTTGGTCAGCTTTTCCTGAGCGAAGGTCAGTTCGGCCTGGAGTCGGGCAAGGTCCAGCCGCTCACGGTCCTGCAGGAAGGATACGACGTTTTCCAAGGCTGCACAGATTTCCGCCTTCGGTTCGGCTTTTCGGATCTCGACCAGGAGGTTTTCGTAAAAGACCCGGGGGTTCGATCGTCCTCGACGGAGAAGGTCCGCCTGGCGGGACAGGGTGGAAAGCATCTCCGGGTTCAAACGGTCCGAAATCGCGGAGACGGTTTTTTGGATATTTTTTTGAAGGGAGCTCCATCGATCGGGAGCCTCTTGAGAGGAAATCCGGCGAAAAAGGACGAGGTTGGGATAGTCTTCCTTAGGGAGAGGTCCGCCCCAGAGCTTTTCCAGTCCGCGGACGAACTCGTCAAGAGATAGCGCTTCTTCCTGATAATTCTTCTGAAGGACGTCGAGCTCCAGGATCGGTCGAGGATACAGGGAAGGTTTTAGACGATCCACACGCCGGGAAAATTTATCAAGAGCGGTCCCGGCCAGTTCGCGGTCGGCGCGGGAGTCTTCCCGGGCGGACGTGTTGTCTCGATGGAGGCCCTCGTCCTGGCGCCGAACAGATGGAGCGGCCGGTTGTCGTCGGTAACCGACAGGAATTCCTCGCCGGTCAGCAAGCCCGATCGCAGGAGCAGGTCCGCCCGTTGGTCCCGAAGGGTTTTGTCCGGATAGACTTTCAACCAGCGGAAATCCAGCGTCCCCCACGCTCCTTCCGCCGCGATCAAGAGCGGTCGGGCGGGGTCTTCCCGGCGATCGGAAATCGTCTTGATGATTTCCGCCAGGTTCTTCTGGGCGTCGTAGAGCCCGTGGGCGTCTTGAACGTGGATGACGAGAGGAGAATCCGGGGACGCGGGGAGGTCGGGCCAGTAGCTATCCACGATGTTGCCGACCGACGGGGGAAAGTTCAATCCGGCGACGTCGGGAGGGGGAGCGGAGGGAATAACGATCCCTTCCGACTTGGCGGCGTCCTTGGGGATATCTCCTGTTTTTGTCGGGAGAACGACGGACCTTCTTCGGTCTTGCCAAAAAGACTTGCTTTCCCCGGCGGTGGCCGCCGACGGCATACCGGTCGCCGTCAAAAAGACGGAGACCGCCGTTAGGAAAGCCGTAGTCTTTTTAAGGATGTTGTCCGCGCGGCTAATAATAGGGTCCTTGGGCACTTTGAGTTTCCCAAAAGATATTAAATGAAACCGAAGAAACGCTTAAGAAGTTGTAACTGAAATGTAACTTTTTACAGGTGCAAAGCTGTCCGGGGAAACATTGGGTTCTCTCTCGGCAGGATCGGCTTTGAGGGNNCGGGGTATCCGCCGCTTTCCGGGTGAGTCGGAAACCTACGGTTTCCCCCGTCGAAAAACCATCGACGGGCCCCCTATCCCTCACGGAAAGCTCTGGATACCCCGCCCCCCGCAAAGCCTTGGTTCTCCATCTTAAACACGGTTTCAGACTTTCATGTCCCTTGAAAGAAAACGAAGGGCTCCGGGGAGGAGGTGTTGTACTGCTCCCCATTAGTCAAGCCATGGCTAAGAGAGTATTGTGGCTGGCGAAATATTCGGCCTCAAATTTGGCCGGTGATTTAAAACCCAGGGTGGAATGTGGGTAGAGCTGGTTGTAGTCGATTTCCACCCATTCTTTGAAACGGCGTTCCAGGACGAAGGGGCTCTTCCATTCCCGGAGCCAGAAAAGCTCTTCTTTGATGGTGCGCATGAGCCGCTCGGTGTCGGCGTTGCCCTTGGGGTTGCAGTAGCTCGTGAAGGCCTGCTGAATCCCCATGGTTTTGCAGGCCTCCGTGAAGGCCTTGGCTGTGGGCTGGCAGCCGTTGTCGCTCATGAGGTGTAGCTCGTGGCCGCGGACGCCTGTTGGGAACTGGCGATTGACGGCCATGTGGAGCGCTTCGAGCCAATGCTTGGCTTTGGATTGTGAACCGATGTGGTAGCCGACGATCTTTTTAGAGAACCAGTCGAGGACGACGGTGACGTAGATCCAGCCGAAATCCTGAACGAGGACCTTGGTCATGTCGATGCCCCACCACAGATTGGGCTGGGTGGGTTTTGGTTTGCTTCTCGACGGTGTTCTCAAGGCTTTGAGCCGAAGATTTGGCTTCACGAGCAGATCGTTCTTTCGCATGAGGCGCAGGACCCGTTTTTTGTTGATGGTCGGGTCCTCCGGTTTTCGGAACTGGGCCCAGATGCGGCGATAACCCCAGAAGGGGTGATCGGCTTTCAGGGCGCGGATGCGGTCGAGGATCGGCTGGTTGCGCCGGGCGACGTTGGGGGAAGGGTGGCGGATCATTTTCCCAAGAGATCGTCTGTTTTTTTTAACTCATAGGTCATTTCGCCCAGCAAGTGCTTGAGCCGGGCGTTTTCCCGCTCCAGGCGCATCTGAGCCTGGTCCTGCTTGGTGTCGAAGGTGCGGGACATATTTTGCAGGAACTGGTCTCGCCACTGGTAGTATTGAGCCTGGTTGATGCGGTGCTCATTGCACAGTTCGGCCACGGATGTACCTTTGAGGCCTTGGAGAACGATTTGGGCCTTGGTTTTGGGGTCCCATTCACGACGTTTCATGGCTGGCTCCTTTGGTTCAAGCTCAGCCACAATTTTACTCTCTTAGACAGACCCGGTTGTTAATGGGGAGCAGGATAGTTCCCCATGTCCCGTTTCCGTCGGCTGAACTCACGCTGTGCGCGTGAAGAGTTATTTTCGCCTCGGGTTGGACAGAGGGTCGCGTATGGCCATTAACAATGGGTTGAAACCCATCCGGCTTGGGATCGGCAAGATGTTGACTTTGCCGCACTCAATCCTCCAACGTTTTCGCGTCCATGACCGCCGAAAGGAAGTCGGTCCTGAAACGCGGGACGCCCTTCAAACCTCCAACGCTTCCCTCCGCGTCGAAATCGCCGATTCAAAGCTTGAAAGAGACCAAATACGCTTAACCAACGACGATTTGGAACGGCGCGTGGCGGAACGCACCGCCGAACTCACGAACGCCCTGAAGGAGCTGGACGCCTTCACCTATTCCGTCGCGCACGACCTCCGGGCGCCCCTGCGCCACATCGACGGATTCATCGACCTCCTTCACAAACGGATCGTGTTTCAATGCGACGATGAAAGCCGCCGCTACATGTATGTGATCGCCGACGCCGCCAAAGGCATGGGCGTTTTGATTGACAACCTACTGGCATTCTCAAAGATGTCCCGGATGGAAATCAAAAAGGAGCCGGTGAGGCTCAACGAGTTGGTGGATGAAATACGACGGGAACTGGAAGGGGACATGGTCAACCGTCAAATCCAATGGTCCGTGGGAGAATTGCCCGTGGTGTCGGCGGACCCCTTAACGCTGCGCTTGGCGATGACCAATCTCATTCACAACGCCTTGAAGTTCACCCGCACCCGCGAAACGGCCAAGATCGAAGTGGGGAGCCGGGAGGAGGCTTCGGGCGAAACGACCGTGTTCGTCCGCGATAACGGGGTTGGTTTCGACATGAAATACGTCGATAAGCTCTTCGGCGTGTTCCAGCGGCTGCATCGGACCGAAGAATTCGAGGGGACCGGCATCGGCCTGGCCAACGTGCGCCGCCACATCCACCGGATGGGGGGCAGGACCTGGGCCGAGGGGGTTGTCGACGGCGGGGCGACGTTTTATTTTACGCTGCCGAAATCGTGAAGGAGGGGTTATGTCGGAAACATTGAAGCGCGTTCTGTTGGCCGAAGACGATCCCCGGGACGTCGAACTCACTCTGGCGGCTTTGAGCGAGCACAATCTGGCTAACGAGGTGATCGTGGTCCGGGACGGGGCCGAGGTCTTGGATTTCCTCCGTTGCAAGGGGGCTTTCGCCATGCGGACTCCCGGCCTTCCGGTGGTCCTCATCATGGACCTCAAAATGCCCAAGGTGGACGGGATCGAGGTATTGGCGGCCATCAAGGGCGACGAACGCTTTAAAACGCTTCCCATCGTCATGCTGACCTCTTCGCAGGAAACGAAGGACCTGGAACAATGCTACCGGCTGGGCGTGAACGCCTATGTCGTNNGAGATCGGGGTCTTCTGGGCGCTGGTCAACAAGCCGCCCCCCGCCTCCACGGTTTCGAGGGATTGATGAGTTGAAAGGCAAAACGGCGGTCAATCGCCGACGAGAGGACTTTCCCCATGAACCGCCCGATCCATATTCTCCACGTCGAAGACAATCCGCAAGACGCGGAATTGGTCCGTTCCTCCCTGATGGACGCCGGATTGGATTGCCTCGTCACGCGCGTCCAAACCTCGAAGGATTTTTGCCGGGGACTGGAGGAACGCCTCTTTGATTTGATCCTGTCGGATCACACCCTTCCCGGTTACGACGGCC
>PMLF01000198.1 GCA_003158755.1 Elusimicrobiota bacterium
CCCCCGCCTGGAGGACGACGATGTGGACGCTCTCTCGGGACTCGTCGTCCTCCTTCCCGAAAAGTTCCTTGCCGAGATACACCAATGGCAGGAGGTTTCCTCTCAAGCGGTAAACGGGGACGCCGTGGATCCGTTCGATGGCGTTCTTGGTGTCCTTGGAGTCCAAACGCACCAATTCCAAGAGGCTCACCTGGGGGATGGCGTAGAAATCTCCGCGGCAGCTGACGATCAAAGCCGGGATGATGGCCAGGGTGAGGGGAATCTTGACCTTGAGTGTGGTCCCTTTCTTCCAAACGGATTGGACGTCGATGGTCCCGCCGATCCTTTCAATATTGGTTTTGATCACGTCCATGCCCACGCCCCGGCCCGAGAGGTTGGTCACCTTGTCGGCCGTAGAGAACCCCGGCAGGAAGATCAGGTTCATGGCTTCCCGCTCGGAGATTCCGGCGGCTTGTTCCGGCGACAGCAGCCCCAGGGAGAGGGCTTTCTTCTTGACTTTCTCGACGTCGATCCCCGCGCCGTCGTCGGTAATCTCGATGTTCACGTGACCGCTCTCGTGAAACGCCCGCAGGAGAAGGCGTCCTTCCGCGGGTTTTCCCTCTTTGGCCCGGACGGAGGGCTCCTCGATGCCGTGGTCGACGGCGTTGCGCACGGCGTGGGTCAACGGGTCCGCCACGGCCTCGATCAAGGTCTTGTCTAATTCGGTCCCCTCGCCTTCCATCTCGACGCGGACGGACTTGCCGCAAGCTACGGCCAAGTCCCGCACGACGCGGGGAAACTTGTTCCATACTTTCCCGATGGGTTGCATGCGGGTCTTCATGACACTTTCCTGGAGCTCGGTGGTGATGAGGTTCAACCGCTGCGTGGCCTGGGTCAGGACGTTGTTCTCGAGGGAGGCGCTGAACTGCAAAATTTGGTTGCGGGCGAGCACGAGTTCTCCCACGAGGGTCATCAGCCGGTCCAAAAGGACCACGTCCACACGGATGTGGCTGTCCGTTGCCGTCGGCGCGTGAAGTTGGGCGTCTTCCAGGATCGTGTCCACGGTCCGGGCCGCCGCGGACGGCTCGCTCCCGCCGGGAGGACCGCCGGGACTTCCTCCGCCGACGGCCGGGGTTCCGCCGGACTTCCCTCCACCGTCGCCTCCCGACGGGTTCTTTCCCGCCGGAGGAGGCGTTCCACCCTTGAGCAGGCGGTTCAGGGTTTCGATGACCGACGCGTAGTCGAGGTCTCCTTCGGCGCCGGTCTTTTCAATCAAACCCAGGAGTTGTCGCACCGCATCCACCATCGCCAGGAGGGCCGAGGTCATCTCCGGAGTCAAGCGGATCTGTCCGTCCCGAAGCCGGGCCAGGAGGTTCTCTCCCGCATGGGTCACGGCCTGGAGCTTCGAGAAGCCGAAGAAACCGCACGTACCCTTTATAGTGTGGGTGCTTCGGAAAATGCGCGCCAGGACTTCCTTGGAGGAGGGGTCCTTCTCCAGCAACACCAAGTCGTTGTCGAGGCGGTCGAGGTTCTCGTGGCTCTCGACCAGGAACTCGCCGATGATATCGTCGTTCTCGCTCATGGATCCCTCCGACGAGGATGATACGAAATATCGTGCCGAATTTTAATAGCGACATAAGTGTAACGGACTTGCGGAAGCTGTCAAGGCGCTTGCATCTCGGGCATCTTCCATTTATGATTACCCCATGCGCCACGCTCAGGTCCTCCTCATGATGTCTTTTTTGCTGGCGGGATGCGCCGGCGGCGCCCGTAGCGTCCCGGCGTTGATCCGGGCGTTGAAGAGCGGAAAGCCCGAGGTTCGGGCCGACGCGGCCCGGCGGTTGGGCGAAATGGGGCCGGAGGCCGCGCCCGCCGTGCCGTCTCTCGTCGAGGCGTTGAAGGATCGGAACGTTTCCGTGTTCCGGGCCGCCGGGGACGCTCTCGTCCATTTTTCGACGGAATCCGCGCCGGCGCTCACGGCGATGGGTCGCGATCCCTCGGCCTGGGTCCGTTGCCGCGCCGTCGAGACCCTGGGGCGCTTCGCTTCGTCTCCCGAGCTGGTGCCCGTTTTCATGAAGGCGATGGAAGATCACGACCAATGCGTCCACGACAAAGCGGTGGACGCCTTGGGACGCGCGGGCGGCCCGGCGGTTCCCTCCCTCGTCGGTTCCTTGAAAAGCCCCAATCCAGCGATGCGGCGGGCGGCCTCCGAGGCGTTGAGCCGCATGCCGGCCGAAACCCGGGAGCGGGCGGCGTTTCCGATCATCCAGCAGTTGCGCGGCAAGGACGAGTATTCCCGGGGCGAGGCGGAACTCCTCCTCAGCGAAATGGGCCGCCCCGCGGCGCCGTCCCTGATTCCCCTCTTGGACGATCCCGAGGCGGATTTGCGGCGGCGGGCGGTGGTGATCCTGGGACGCATCGGGGTCGCCGACGACGCAGTGGTGAAGGGGTTGACCGCCCGCCTGGCGGATTCGGACCGGCTGGTGCGCCTGAACACCGCCATGTCTCTGGGAGAGTTGGGCGAGACGGACGCGCGGGTCCTGCCGATCCTTTTGATGCGGCTTACCTCCGAGAAATCTTCCGAGATTCGCCGGGGGTTGATCGCCTCCATCGGTAACATGGGCCTTTCCGCCCGGGACGCCGTTGGCCCGTTGATTTCCCTCTTGTCCGACGGAGACAAGGAAGTCCGGGAAGAGTCCTCCGAGTCCCTGATGAAGATCGGCACCCTCGAAGCCATGGACGCCGTCGAGCGCCGAAACCGGGGCCACTCGAAGGAGAATGAAACCCCCTGAGGCCGGTCCCGACCTGCTATGGAAAGCAGC
This sequence comes from Elusimicrobiota bacterium, assembly GCA_003158755.1. Taxonomy (GTDB): domain Bacteria; phylum Elusimicrobiota; class Elusimicrobia; order FEN-1173; family FEN-1173; genus FEN-1173. Next base: position 2,802 of record PMLF01000198.1, read on the forward strand.
ACCCCCTCCCGATGCGAAAATCCACCGTCCCCGAATCGAACCCTTTGAACCTCGGCAACGGATTTTTCAATGACTGAAACTCACCGATGGCCGTACATCTTATTTTTGATCGTCACGATCGTTTGGGGCGCGGCGGCGTTCGTTCCCCACCTAAAACGGAGCGACTTTACCGTCGACGTTGGGGCGGGGACCGTCCGGTTAAATCCCGGGCTATCCAAGTCTGCGGTGGAGCGGCTGTTGGGACGGAAACTTCCGGAGTCCCCGACGCGGCTGAAGGATTACACGCAATCGACCTTTGCGGCTTCATCGAGGGTCGCCTACGTTCTCACCTTTCACAAGGGGAAACTGGATTCCGTCCATTCCCCCGAAGAGGTCGGCTACGCGAGCCGGCTGACGGCCCGGTGGCGGGGGAGAAGGTCCGGGAGAAGGTAAGTCAAAACTCTTGAAAGGAGGGCTCCTTTCGATCGTACGGGCATTTCCTTCCATGGCCACGTTGGACGGACCATGTTGCGCGTGTTCCAGGGCCGCGCCGACCGGTTCATCCTCTTGAACCCGCGGGGTCAGAATGTGTTTTTTGATCGAGGTTCGTTACGAGGTCGTTTTCGAGGAAGAGCGTTGCTCGCATGGAGGGTTGGTTCGGGCGGGGTTGGCGAGAAAATATTTTATGGGGGCGGGCCAGAATTCTCCCTCGGTGAACCGCAGGCTCGTTGGATGAATTATTTCGTTCCCTGGACAAAAATTTAAAAAAGGAATATCATCGGATCAATTCTTGGGCCTGAGCCGACAGCGTTGTCCCCGAAGGTCCCCCGAATTTTCCCTTTATCGCGAGTTCGACGGAATTCCGGCGGGTGTTCCCGCCGAGACCTTTTTTATTTTTTTACCCGGTTGAAGGAGGAGGTCCCCGGTGCCCGACGTTCTCAATGCCGCCAGCCAGTTCACCGACGTCAACAAGGAAGATCCCCGCATCAAGCGCGTGATCAAGACCATCGAGTCGTACGGCCGAAAGCCCGACGCCTTGATCCAGGTGCTCCACTACGTGCAGGACGTCTACGGCTTCCTGTCCTTGCCCCTCATCTCCTTGATCTCGAAGGAAATGAAGATCCCGCCCAGCCGGATCTACGGCGTGGCGACCTTCTACCACTATTTTTCCCTCAAACCCCGGGGCGAGCACAACTGCATGGTGTGCACCGGCACCGCGTGCTACGTCAAAGGGGCGGAGAAGATCCTCGACCAGATTGAGAAAGAATTCGGCATCAAACCCGGCGGCGCGACGCCCGACAATAAGCTGAGCCTCCAGGCCGTGCGCTGCATCGGCGCCTGCGGCTTGGCTCCGGCGGTGGTGATGGACGACGCCATCCATGCCAAGATGACGCCCGACCAGATCGGCGGGGTAATTACGAAAGCGATGGGAGTGGCCCGATGAACCTCCAGAAGCTCGAAGAGATCGCGGAAAATTTCAAGAAGAAGCGCGGCGCCAAGAAATCGGTCTGCGTGTGCGCGGGCGCCGGTTGCGCGTCCACGGGGTCTCTCCAGACGCTGGAGGCTTTCAAGAAGGCGGTCAAGGACAAGCGCCTGGACGCCGACGTGGACGTCATCCCCACCGGTTGCATGGGCGCCTGTAACCAGGGACCCTTGGTGGAGATCGCTCCCGACAACACCATTTATCAGAAGGTCAAAGCCGAAGACGTCGGCACGGTGGTGGATAAGCACCTCGTCAACCATTCCGTCTGCCGCAACATGCTCCTCTTCGCCGAGCCGGGCAAGCCCGAACCGGCGGAGAAGGGCGACGAAAATCCTTTCTTCAAGAAGCAGATGAAGGTGGTGTTGGAGAACTGCGGCAAGATCAACCCCGAAGACCTCGAAAATTACATTGCGGCGGGCGGGTACCGGGCCCTCCACAAGGCCCTGACCGACATGAGCCAGGAAGACGTGATCGCCGAGGTCAAGCACGCCGGGCTTCGCGGCCGCGGCGGCGCGGGATTCCCCACCGGCATCAAGTGGGAGACCGTCTACAAATATATCAACGACACCAAATACGTGGTCTGCAACGGCGACGAG
>PMLF01000021.1 GCA_003158755.1 Elusimicrobiota bacterium
GTATCCGACCTCCTGAATAAATTCCTAACCCAATCGTTGAAGCAATAACCGCGGGGATTCGCCCCCGCGTTTCCAACTATTGGCAAGGGGAATTCCATCCCCCCTGCACCGCCGGCAAGTCTTGGTCCAATTTGCCTTGGCCATTGGATTCGGGAACCCCTACCGTTTTCAAACGTGCCGCTTAACGTAAGCTAACGAGGCACACGGCACCCCGCGATGTTAAGAGGAATGTATAATAGATGGATTCTAATTTCTAAAACGCCTTAAGGGAATTCACCGCCAATGACGGATCGCGGCGCCCAGCTCAACCTCTTCTCCCATCCCGAAACCCACAAGATCGCCCACATCATCAAGCGGGACGGGCGTCTCGTCGCCTTCAATAAACTCAAGATCGTCAACGCCGTTTTCCGTGCCGCCCAGTCGGTGGGAGGGACCGACCGCGATCGGGCGGAAACGCTCGCCGACAAATCCGTGGCCGCCCTAGCCCGAAATTTCTCCGCGGGAGCGACTCCTTCCGTAGAGGAAGTCCAGGATATCGTCGAAAAGGTTTTGATCGAAAACGGGCATGCCAAGACCGCCAAGGCTTTCATCCTCTACCGCGCGGAACGCCGGTCGCGCCGGGAAAAAGTGGATCCCGTCGGCCCTATTGAGGACAACGTCCCCTATAAGGTCCTCTATCGCCACCTGGCTTGGAACGTTGATCACGATTGCCACACCTTGGAAGGATTGAACCGCCACATGGTGGACGGAACCTGGGGTAAGCTCATCAAAGAAGCCGAGCGAGCCTATCTCGATGAAGTGGACAAAGTCTCGAAGATCATACTCAAGCGGCTTCCGGACGTCCGCCTGGTTATCGTGGCCGGACCTTCCAGTTCCGGGAAGACGACGACCACCACCAAGATCAGTGAAAAATTGGCGGAAAAAGGCGTGAGTTTCGTCCTCCTGAATCTGGATAATTATTTCCGCAACTTAGACGTCCAACCCAAAGACGAGCACGGCGATTACGATTTCGAAATGCCTCAGGCCCTGGACCTGGACCTGATCAACGACCATTTGGGCCGCCTCATGGACGGTGGAGAAGTGCGGCCTCCCCGGTACAATTTCAAAACCGGGAAACGGGAAGAGGGGGGAGAAACCGTCCGGTTGAACCCCAAACAAATCCTGTTGATCGACAGCTTGCACGGGCTCTACGAAAAAATGACCGATTCCGTCGCACCGGAGACAAAATTTAAGTTCTATATCGAAGCCCTCTGCCAACTGAAAGACTCCGATGGGGAATTTGTGAAGTTTTCCGACTGGCGGATGATCCGGCGGATGGTGCGGGACAATTGGCACCGCAGCTATGACCCCGTGCAGACCATCGGGCACTGGCACTACGTGCGGAAGAGCGAGATGCGCTACATCGTTCCATTCATCAAGAATTCGGACTACATCTTCAACGGCGCGCTGCCTTACGAATTACCCTATCACAAACGTCTCCTGGCCCCCTTCATGGACCGCATCCTCGACACGTTTAAAGACAATCCAAGAAAAGCCGACGCCTTGATCCGCGCTCAACGGATCCACCGGCTGTTTTCCGGGGTTCGCGCCGCGGAGGACGATTCCGCGGTGCCCGGAAATTCCCTCCTCCGGGAATTCATCGGCGGCGGGGTTTACAAATACTAATGGAACTATTGATTACGGAGTCATTGCGAGGAGAGTCTTTTTCGACGAAGCAATCGCCGTTGCCTATGATTTAGAGAGATTGCTTCGTCGCTTCGCTCATCGCAATGAAGGCGCGGCAAGATTTGAGACGAGACCAATGAAATTCACTCTCTCCTGGCTTAAAACCCATCTCGAAACCGAGGCGCCGCTCGACGTCATTGTCGAGACGCTGACCAAAATCGGGCTTGAGGTCGAGCATGTCGATAATCCGGCGGAAAAGCTCGGCGCCTTCCGCATTGCCGAAATTCTCGAAGCCGCGCCTCATCCCAATGCCGACCGGCTGCAGGTCTGCAAGGTCGATGTCGGCGAGGCGGCGCCCGTGCAGGTGGTCTGTGGGGCGGAAAATGCGCGGGCTGGGCTGAAAACCGTCTTTGCCGCGCCGGGCGCTTATATTCCGGCCAAAAATTTCACCATCGCCAAGGGCGTCATTCGCGGCGTCGAATCCGGCGGCATGATGTGCTCGCCAGAAGAACTCGGGCTTGAGGGCGATTCCTCCGGCATTTTCGACCTGAGCGCGGATGCGCCGGTCGGCGAAAGCTATGCGCTTTGGGTCGGCCTCGACGATCCGCTGATCGAGATCAACCTCACCCCCAATCGCGCCGACGCCGCCAGCGTCTTCGGCATAGCGCGCGATCTCGCGGCGGCCGGGATTGGAAAATTGATCGAAAAGCCGATCGCGCCCATAGCCGGCGATTTTCCCTGCCCGGTCGAGGCGAAACTCGATTTCGCTCACGACGACGCCCATCTCGCGCCGCTGTTCGCCTTGCGTTTTCTGCGCGGCGTGAAGAATGGACCCAGCCCGGAATGGCTGCAAAAAAGGCTGAAAAGCGTCGGCATGCGCCCGATCAATGCGCTGGTGGACATCACCAATTTCCTGACATTCGATCGCGGCCGTCCGCTTCATGTGTTCGACGCGA
>PMLF01000121.1 GCA_003158755.1 Elusimicrobiota bacterium
GAAGATGGTGGCCGCGGCGCGCCTCCGCCACGCCCAAGCGCGCATCCTCTCCGCCCGGCCCTTCGCCAAAGACATGGAACGGCTCCTGGCCGACGTTATAAAAGCGTCGGATGCCGACCGGAAGGAAGTCCTTCCCTCGGAGGGGTTGACGCACCCGCTCCTTAAAAAAAGGGAAGGCGGCGCGAGGGGTCTTTTGCTCATCACCGCGGACAAGGGCCTCTGCGGCGCCTTCAACACCAACCTCGTCAAGAAAGCCCTGGAATTCCTGAGGGAAAACGAAGGGAGGAAGGTGGTCCTCTTTTGCGCGGGGCGCAAGGGAAGGGATTTCTTCCGACGGACGATTCCGAATTTGGGCGGAGATTACGTGAATTTCTTCAATCAGCTCTCGTTCGCTCAAGCGGAATTGATCGGCGGGGACGTTATGAAATTTTTTCAACGGGAAGACGTCCAAGACGTTACGATCATCTATAATGAGTTCAAAACCGTCATGCAACAAAGGCTGGTCCAGAACACACTTCTGCCGCTGACGGCGCCCTCCGGGGAGGAGCCGACGAGGCTGAACCAACGGAAACGTCCGGTCGGCGGCTTTATCTACGAACCCCGGAAAGAAGAGTTGTTGAACGCGCTCTTCCCCCGGCTCCTGAAGGCCCAGATTTTTCGGCNNCGGGCGCTCTTGGAATCCTTCGCCGCCGAAATGAGCGCCAAGATGGTGGCCATGGAAAACGCGACCAAGAACGCCAAGGAACTCATCGGGACCCTGACTCTTTTGGCCAACAAGATACGCCAGGGCGCCATCACCCGGGAAATTTCCGAGCTCGTCGGCGGCGCGGAATCGTTGCGTTGAGGTGGGCGATGAAAAAGGACGAAAGGATTTCCGACCGCCGCTGGATCGCGCGGAACTTCGCGGCTCTCATCGATGAATTCGGAGGGCGCTGCGTCGCGGTCGTCCATGGAAGGGTGGTGGCGGTGGGGGTTTGCACGGACCGGGTGGAGCGTTCGGCCCGGCGGTCGACGGGAGCGGTGGTGCCGGCCGTCCTCCGTGTGCCGTTAAAAGGAAAATTTGGCCTCTCATCGTTTCGACTACTCGGTTTTTCATGACGCCAAAGCGCCCGTCATCCCCATCGAAGTTTGGGGGAAGGGGCGCTGGCACAACCTGTGGGTGTACGTGGACTCGGGGGCGAGCTTCTCGGTTTTCCATACCTACGAAGCGAAACGGTTGGGAGTGCGGTTGTCGGAATGCCGCCGGTTCTTCATCGTGTCGGCGGGGGATCGGCGGATCCCCGTCTACGTGACGCACCTCGCCATGAAGATCGGGACGTCGCGCTTCCGCGCCGAGGTGGGATTCTGCAAGGCCCTCGGAGGCGCTTTCAACCTCCTTGGCCGGAACGGGGTGTTCAACCATTTTTGCGTTTGCTTGGACGACAGGAATGAGACGGTGACCTTCACCGACCATGGGAAAGAAAGGAGTCGAGGATGAAAAAACTTATATTGTTTCTGGGGGTCGCGGCGGCGGTCCTTGCTCCATCCGCGCAAGCCGCTTGGTTCGGGTCGCCGGGTTCGGCCCTCTCTTACAACCGGTCCTCCATTCAAGCGACCTATGACACCGGGAGCCGCAGCATCGAACCGAAAGACGGCGGAACAAGTTTTGATATGGACACCGACCGATTTTACGTCCAGTACGGCCGCGGATTCGGCGGCGGGTTGGATTTGTTCGGTCGATTGATGCCCCAGACGGGGGACGCGAGTTTCGAGAATAGGGGGTATAATCCGTCGATCTGGGGGCTGGTCGGCGGTTTGCATTGGGCTCCTCCCCAATCGGGCCGGGTCCGCTGGGGCGGCCAGGTGAGCTTGGACTGGGACCAAGGCAAAGACCAGGGGACGACGCTCAAGGTCTTGGAGACGGTCCTGGCCGGCGGCGCTTCCTACCGGCCCCATAAGAACGTCGACGTGTACGGCGGCGTTTCTTTCATGAAGTCGGACGTCACTTTCAAAAACGGTTCCAACACCTCGAAATTCGAATTGAGCGACAACTTTGGGTTGTTCGCGGGAGTGGGAGTCAACCCGGCGCCGGCGCTGACCCTGGCGTTCGAGCTTCACGTCATCAACGAAACCGTATTCGGATTCAACGCCGCTTACCGCTTCGGCGGGGAAGCGTCTCCTCAGCACACCCGGACGTCCCGCCACCATCGGCGGGACAAGAAGTAATTTAAGGAGGCACGTTCATGCGTCGTCTGCTCTTGATTGGAGTTTTTGCCGCCGCCGTTCCCTTGCGCGCGGCCTGGACGGGGGACATCACCCAATCGGTGGAGAAGGGATACGTGGACATCGGCTACCAAACCGCCACTCGATCCGTGAAAAGCAATTCCAAACCCGGATCGACTTTTGATTTCAAGGATCGCGGACTGGTGCTGGAGAACCGTACGGCCCTGAACCCGGTGGTTCAGTTCGCTCTGCGGGCCTTACCTTTCACCGGTAGGATCAACCAAGAGAACAACTCTTTCAATCCCCACATGGCGGGAGGCGGAGCGGGCTTATACCTGGCGCCTCCGGAGACCCTGGGTCCCGTGCACCTGGGCGCGGCGGCGATTTGGGACGGGGCGGGAGGGATCAGCCGGAGGGATAATGGTTCCGAGAAGCGCTACGACCGCGTTTTTACGTCGGAAACGACGCTGGCCGCCGGGGCATCCTACGAGCCGATCGAATTCCTGCGCGTCTACGCCGGGGGGGAATACGTGAGCTTCCGCATGCGGCTGGCCGTGCCGGGGTCCAAGACCAACTGGCGGCAGGATTCTCCCTGGGGCGGGTTCGCCGGCATCAGCTTCACTTCCAACCAAGCGTGGGTCGTCGGCGGGGAATTCCATTTCGGCGGGGAACGCTCTCTCGGGGCGTCTTTGGGGTATAAATACTAAAGAAAAGCGATCAGCTTTCAGCGTTCAGCAATCAGCTAAACCCAATGTGGTTCAAATAAGGATTGTCACCCCGGCGAAAGCCGGGGTCCAGGCTGTAAAACGGATTCTAAGAAGCCGTTTCAAACCCTGGATACCGGCTTTCGCCGGTATGACGGCTTAGTTGAACTGCATTGAAGCTAAACCTAGAGGCACTTTGTTTTTGCTGACCGCTGACAGCTGAACGCTGACTGCTAATTGATGTGGTCAAAGAGAGTTCATATGAATCAAGGCAAAGTCGTTCAAGTGATCGGCCCGGTGGTGGACGTCGAGTTTCCGGCGGGGAGTTTGCCGTCGGTCCACAACGCCGTGACGATCCAATTTGGCGCGGGGGAAGAAGGCGGGCGGATGTTGACGGGCGAGACGGCCCAGCATTTGGGCGACAACACCGTGCGGCTGATCGCCTTGGGTCCCACCGACGGTTTGCGTCGAGGCATGGAAGCCCGGGACACGGGGGCGCCCATTTCGGTCCCCGTCGGAAAAGCCTGTCTCGGCCGGCTCATGGACGTCTTGGGGGAGCCCAAGGACCACAAGGGCCCCATCGAGTCCGCCAAACGGTTGCCGATCCACCGGCCGCCGCCTTCCTTCACCGATCAGGAGACCACGCCCCAGGTTTTTGAAACGGGCATCAAGGTCATCGACCTCCTCGAGCCTTACATGAAGGGCGGAAAGGTCGGCCTCTTCGGCGGCGCCGGCGNNGAACTCATCAACAACGTGGCCAAGCAGCACGGCGGCGTGTCGGTGTTCGCCGGCGTGGGCGAGCGTTCCCGGGAAGGGAACGACCTGATGCTGGAGATGACCCAGTCCAAACTCTCCGACGGAAACTCCGTCCTTTCCAAGACGGTGCTGGTGTACGGCCAAATGAACGAGCCGCCGGGGTCCCGGTTGCGGGTGGGGCTCACGGGCCTGACCCAGGCCGAGCACTTTCGGGACGAGGAAGGACAGGACGTGCTCTTCTTCGTCGATAACATCTTCCGGTTCACCCAGGCGGGGTCCGAGGTGTCGGCCCTCTTGGGACGGATGCCGTCGGCCGTGGGATATCAACCGACGCTCGCCACGGAAATGGGCGAGCTCCAGGAACGGATCACGTCCACCAAGAAAGGCTCCGTCACCTCGGTCCAGGCCATTTACGTTCCGGCCGACGACCTGACGGACCCGGCTCCGGCCACGGCCTTCGCCCACCTGGACGCCACGACGGTGCTTTCCCGCTCGCTTTCGGAGTTGGGCATCTACCCGGCGGTGG
>PMLF01000087.1 GCA_003158755.1 Elusimicrobiota bacterium
AAAGTATTAACTGAAGTTTTCGGGTTAGAGGTTGGTGGGCAAGGCGAAAGCCTCTCGAATCTGGGCGGGTCTTAGACCCGCCCCCTACCAATCGGGCGTCATTCCAAGGATGGGATTCCGGTTATGCGGGCGGCATTGCCTTCAAGACGTGGAAGACTTGAAGAGCCGCGAAGGCGTCGTTGGCGGCGTAGAGGAGTTGCCGGTCGGATAGGTGTTGCTGCATCCAGTTCGAGGTGCTTATCTTCTTGGATTTTGAGAACCGCCGCTTAAGGGCGATGGCCACGCCCACTTTCACCCCCACGCCCCGCCCGTAACCCTTTTCCATGAACATCGCGTCGAGGTCGAAGACCTCGTTGGGCTCCACGCGAAGTTTTTTGTGGATCAGGCGGAGGTCTTCGCGCAAGCCGAATCCGACCTTCTTCAGCGAATTTGATCCAATCAGCTTGGCCGCGGTCTTCCGGCACTCCGGTTCGTGGAGCATGAAGATGTAGGCCCGGTCGCGGGTCGCGAACTGCGCGACGTGAGGGCCGGTGGAGACCTCCCCTTTTTTGAACGTGGGTTTGGATTCGGTGTCGAAGCCCACGATCCCTTCCTCCAATAGCTCTTGGTAGGCCCGTTGCGCGCCCCGTGGGGTCGCCACCTCGACGATGTCTTTCAATTCCAGCGCGTCGAACGGCGGAAGGAGGGGAATTTCTTCCCGCGTGGGCCATTTGGCGTGCCGCTTCTGTCCGTCGCTATTCGTTAACCCGAAAAACCGTCGTAACCACCGGCGGATCATCCCCGCCATTTTCGCCCCGTCCCCTCCGCGCCGTGAAGCTTCTCTTCCAATTCGTCGACGCGGCGGGTCAGCTCCAAAAGCAGAAGGGCCACCGGCAGTTCGACGTCGAGGGCCTCGCAGAGGCGCTCCAAGCGGCGTAGCCTTAGGGCCGAGCCGCCGCCCAAGTCGACCCGGCCGTCGATTTCCCTGATTTCCACGACGGATTCCCGGACGCATTCGACGAAGAATTCGGCGTCGATGCGCAGGCCCCGGCACAACCGCTGGATTTCGGGATCGGATGCTTCAGGCATGGGACTCTTCCTCCAGTTGCTTGAAAAGGGCCTCGGCTTTTGGGGAAAGGGATTCGGGGAGGTCGATCTCGACGCGGGCGAACAGGTCGCCGCGCTCGCCTGGCTTGCCGAGACCTTTTCCGGCCATTCGCAGGCGGGTCCCGGCGCGGGCGCCCTTGGGGAGGCGCAGGCGCACGGGGCCCTCCGGCGTCGACACGGACACCGTCGATCCCAGGGCGGCCTGCCACGGCATTGCTCGGACGGGGGTTTCCAAATTCGCGCCGTCCACTTTGAAATCGGGATGAGGTTGGAGCCGGATGGTCAAGTACAAATCGCCGCGGGCGCCGGGGCCTTCGTTTCCTTTGCCCTTGAGCCGGATGCGGGCGCCGGGGAGGAGGCCCGGGGGGATCTTGGCCGTGACCTCCCGACGGCGGCGGACTTCCCCGACCCCGCCGCACACCGGGCAGAAGGAGGCGCCCTTCCGCCCGGTGCCGCGGCAGTTTTGGCACAAGCCGGCGGCCATGAGGGAAAAAGATTTTTCCACGCCTCGGACGGCTTCCTCCAGCGTGAGGTCCAAGGTCGCCTCGATGTCCAGTTCGGAAGGGGACTGCTCCTCGGGTTGGGCGCGCTCCGCGCCGCCTCGAAACATGTTGCGGAAGAAATCGCTGAAGGCTTCGCCGCCGGGGCTTTCGGCGCGGGCGTCCCTGGGAGGGGGACCCTTTTCCCAATCGCTCCCGAGCTGGTCGTATTTGGCGCGGTTTTCCTTGGAACCCAGGACCGTGTAGGCTTCGTTCACCTCCTGCATGCGCCGGGTGTGGAGTTCCTTTTCCTTTTCCGGGTGGAGGTCGGGGTGGTTCCGGCGGGCCAGTACGCGGTAGGCCTGCTTGATCTCTTCGTCGGAGGCCGTCCGGGGCACGCCCAGGATTTCGTAGTAGTCTTTGGAGGTCATTCGAGTTTCATTTTAACTGTTTTGGGATGACCGGGTGAAGACGGGGAGGTACCAAGCCCTCCCTTTTCGCCATCATGTGGAAATGAAGACGGCGGAGCGGCGGTGAAGGCAAAAAAAACCGCCCCCCTTGCGGGGGGCGGGGCTCACCGGAGGTTTCGGCCAATTCCGAAATCTGTCCCCAAGGGGATTTGAACCCCTGCTACGGCCTTGAAAGGGCCGTGACCTAACCGCTAGTCGATGGGGACGCTGGTTCAAAAAAGAGCCACCGATGTGGCTCTTTTTTGAACCGTTAAGCGTCGGGAGCGAAGCGACCTGGGATATAGACAGATGTTTTCCGCTTCCAAGAGTTTGTATCCACCAAAATGGTGGGTCCGGAGGGTTTCGAACCCTCGACCCCTCGCTTAAAAGGCGAATGCTCTACCCCTGAGCTACGGACCCGCAAGCTGGGGATTCTAGCTTTTTAACGACGGGGTAAAAAGAAAAATCGGGAAACAATTTTTGGTCTCCCGGCCCTTGAATTTTGTCTGAGCAAGACCTAAAGTAAGGTGTTAACGAAGAAACATTTTCACGCATAATATCCGTGCCGTTTCTAAAGACTCATTACCCCGGCCGCCGAAGGGGGGACGGAGAAAGGGAGTTCATGCGATATCCTCTTTGGTTCGCGGTGTTGCTTGCCTTCGTCATAGCGGCTCCTCTCCGGGCGGGGGGGAAAGTCGCCATCGTCCGCTCCAGCGGATTTTCTTTGTACGAGAAGGTCGTTCAAAGTTTCAAGCAGGCCAGCAAGACGGAAATCGTCGCCGACGTGGTGATCACCGATGATGGAGATCGGAACGAAGCCCTCCTTCAGGACGTCCGAAGCAAAAAGCCCGCGGTGATCCTGACCCTCGGAACCTCGGCCACGCGCCTCGTCCGGGAGAAGGTCCCGTCGATCCCGTCGGTGTTCGCCGTCGTGCTCGATCCCACCGCGAGCCGGTTGTCTCCTCCGGGTGTGCCCGTGGACGTGGACCCCGTGGCCCAAGTGGATTTCATCCGACGGAATTTCAGCCGGATCAAACGGGTGGGCGTCCTCTACAGCCCCGGACTGAACGTCGAGGCCGTGGCCGCTCTTGAGCGTCTTCGGGCCGGCGGAGAATCCATCGTCCTGGTGGAAGTCCCCGCCCTCAACAAATTGAACGAGTCCATCGGGACTCTGGCGGACGGGGCCGATTGCCTTTTGATGTTGTCGGATCCCGTCATCTACTCTCCCCAGACGGCGCCGCAGCTGATTTTGCAGTTGATTCAACGGCGGGTGCCCATTTTCACGTGCTTCCCCGCTTACGTCAAGGCCGGGGCTCTGGCGGGGCTGCAGGCCGACCCCGTCGACAACGGCCGCGTCGCCGCATCGATCGTGGATCGTATTCTCAAGGGGGAGAAGCCTTCCTCCATTGCCTACGCATGGCCGTCCAAATATGTTATTTCCTTGAATATGATCGTCGCGGACCGCATGAGCATCCCCGTGCCCGCCTCGGTCATCAACAGCGCTGAACAGGTGGTCAAATGAACTTCAACTTCGGATCGAAAAGTCTGACGTACAAGCTGAGCCTCTTTTTCTCCGTGTTTTTCACGGTGAGCTCCGCCGCCTTGATCACCATCAGCTACCAGGCGGGCCGCGAGATGCTGACCAAGGAATCCACGTCCCGGTACAATTCCATCGCCAACAACCTGGCGTTCAACGCGGAATACGGCGTGCTGACCCAGAACGTCCAAACCCTCGACAAGATCCTGGACGGCGTGATGACGGAGAGGGACGTCAACTCCGCGTCGATCCTGGACAAAGACGGACGTTCCCTCTCCACGAAGGGCAACTCCAAACAACCCAATTTCATCTTATCGAGGCCCGTCGTGACCCGCAAGGTGGCCCAGGGTTCCGAGGACGCCGACTTCCTGTTGGGCGGCGGGAGCGGCGGGGGCGGCGGAACCGCCCACACCGAGGAGATCGGACGCGTGTCGGTGGAGTTCGACGTGGCTCCCCGGGAAGAACGGCTGCACGGCATGGGGATCAAGGCGGTGACGGTGACGATCTTTTTCATCGTCTTCGGCGTCTTCCTGATGGTGACGATCGTCCGGAGGCTGGTCCAGCCCCTGAACCGCGCGGTGGCGGCCTTGGACGAGATCGCTTCCGGCGGCGGAAACCTTTCCAAGAAGCTGGAGGTCACCACCGTCGACGAGGTGGGCGAGTTGGGGCGGAATTTCAACCGGTTCACGGACACCCTGGCTTCCATCGTGCAGTCGGTGCGTAACACGTCCAACCAGGTTTCCACGGCGGCGCAGAAGCTCACCAGCCTCTCCCAGGTCATGGCCAAGAACGCCGGCGAAACCTCCACCCAGGCCAACACCGTCTCCGTGTCGGCCGAACAGGTCAACAAGGGCATCCAGACGGTGGCCATCGGCACCGGCGAGATGAGCGCTTCCATCAAGGAGATCGCCCGCTCCGTTTCCGAGGCCAGCAAGGTGGCCGTGTCGGCCGTGCGGGTGGCGGAGGAGACCAACATCAAGGTGACCAAGCTCGGCGAATCGGGGGCCGAGATCGGAAACATCATCAAGGTCATCAGCTCCATCGCCGAGCAGACAAATCTGTTGGCTCTGAACGCCACCATCGAGGCCGCCCGCGCCGG
>PMLF01000337.1 GCA_003158755.1 Elusimicrobiota bacterium
GAATTTATTCAGGAGGTCGGATACTTGGAGGGGAGCTTCCAGCGTCGTCATGTGTCCCACCGCCGGAATCACGTGGACGCGGGCGCCGGGGATGGACTTGGCGGTGAGTTCGGAATCCCCGACCGGCCGGAAAGAATCGCATTCCCCCGCGAGGACGAGGGTGGGGCACTGCACTTGTTCCAAAAGGGGAAGGAAGGAACTCCGACCGAACACGGCGCGCCCCAGCATGACGATGCCGGGGATGTTGTCCCGTTTGATGTGCGTCAAATAGGACGTGAATCCCGCGGAAAGAGACGGGTTGTCCTTCAATGTTTCGGGGGAGAAGTAGAGAGGTTGGAAGGCTTTCTGGACGGAAGGCGTTACGGCGCCGTTTTTCTCCATCTCGTCCAGGAGGTGTGAATATCGAATCAAGGAACTGTCGGGCTCGGATCCGGCCGCCGTGTTCATGAGGGCCAGCGCCGCCACGCAGCCGGGGTTGGAAACGGCCAAACGAACCCCCCACATCCCTCCCACCGAATGGCCGACCACGCCGAATCGTTGAATGCCCAGTATCCGCATGAAGGCCAAGTGGTCCTGTGCCAGTTCGTCGAGGGAAAAGGATCCGGCGGGCAAAGGATCCGACTCTCCGTGGCTCCAAAGGTCCGGACAGATGCAGCGGAAACGGGAAGACAGCATCCCCGCTTGAGGGTCCCAAATGTGGTGATCCCACAGATAACCGTGCCCGAAGAGGACGGGAAACCCGTCTCCTCTCTCCTCATAGAACCATCGACGTCCGCGGACGGTTACGTAGGGCATTACATCCTTGTTTTCGCGTTGAACCATCCAGCTACGGGTGGATAATCTCCAACGGCACGGATTTCTTAATCAGTCCGGCGCGATGGGCACGGTCGAACAACGTGCGAAGGGCTTTTTCCCCCGCTTTCCCCATGTCCAGTGTGTCCTTGTTCTCATACATCCGGACGAATCGTTCCCCCACGGAAGCGTCGATGCCCCGCCCGAATTTGAGCGCGTAAGCCACGGCTTCTTTCTTGTTTCGGTAGGCCTCACGAATGCTTCGTACGAGGAGGCGCGCCATGTCTCGGGCGGCGACGCGGCCAAGGTCTTTCCTCACGACGTCCAATCCCAACGGGATCGGCAGTCCGGTTTCACGGAACCACCATTTCCCCAAATCCACCGCCGAGACGAGGCCGTGGTCTTTATAAGTGAGTTGACCTTCGTGGATGACGAGCCCGGCGTCGACTTTCCCTTTTTTCACCGCTTCGAGGATATGGTCGAAGCGAGTGTCCACCGCCGTAAAGGCGCCCCGGTACAGGCGAAGCAGCATGAGCGCCGTCGTTTGAGGTCCCGGCGTGGCGATACGAAGCCGAGACCAATCGGAGGACTTCAAGCGGTCCAACCGGTCGGGACGCGCCAACACCAGGGGACCGTATTTTCGACCCACCGAGGCACCGACGGAAAGGACCCAATACTTATCCGCCGCCCGGGGATAGGCCGCCGCGGAGATAGCCGTGATGTGCCACCGGCCCTTGAAGGCGTCCTCGTTCAAGGATTGGATGTCTTTCAGGACATGCCGGACTCGGAAGTTTTCCCCGGCAAGCTTCCCCTGGCTGATACCGTAAAACATGAAGGCGTCGTCCGGGTCCGGACTGTGGGCCACGGACAAAACCCGAGGACGGGGGTATTCCCGACGAGACGGATTCACCTCGCCGGAGTCTCGAATCGAGCCTGGCATTGCACGCAGTACCGGGCATGGGGAACGGCTTTCAACCGTGGGGAAGGGATGATCTTGGAGCATCCCTCGCAGTGGCCGTAGGAAGAGGTCTCAATCTTCCGTAGGGCCGCTTCGATGGAGTCCAGCTGCTGGCGCTCGTTGTCGGAAAGCTCGAAGAGCAGCTCCCTCTCCGCCGACTGGGCGGCGGCGTCCGCCTCGTCCCCGACCTCCTGGTCCGGAAGGTCCAACTCCTGTTTGCTGTGGACGAGGTCCATCAGGTCCTTCCGCAACTCGACGAGCTTTTTTTCGTAAAAAGCCGTGCCGGCTTGTTTCTTGATCACCTTCTTGACGGAGGCTTTCGTGGCGGTGGTCTTGCCCTTATTCGCTTTGGGTTCGGTTTTCTTGGTTTTGGATTTGGGTTGCGACTTCGGCATGGTTTTACCTCGGAGTGACGACTTTGATGCTTCGGAGTGTGTCCCCTTCCTGGCCGACGACGCGAATGTTCTTGTCGGTCAGATGGCCCAAATAATCGACGATGGTCTGGGTGATGCGTTCGCCCGGGATCAATACCGGGATGCCGGGCGGATAGGGGGTGAGGGTCTGCGCGCAGATGTGCCCCGCCGCCTTCGAAAGGGGAACCCGCTTTGATTTCATGTTCAAAAAGACGTCCCGGGGGAGGAGCACCATTTCCGTGGCCAGGGTCGGGATCTCCAAAAGCCAGTTTTGGGCGCTCCCGTGGTATTTATGGTCGATCTCCGTCAGGGCGTCCACGAACCGCTCCACATCCGACTTGTCCGACCCGATGCCCATGATGGCAATGATGTTGAAGAGGTCCGCCGCGTCCACTTGGACTTTGTACTCCTTCGCCAGGATATCTTCCACCTCATGGCCGGAAAGACCCGTGCGGGTTACGTTCACGGTAAGCTTGGTGACGTCCATGTCGTAGCCGCGGCTTCGGACGTCTTCCCGGGTCATGCAGCGGAAGTGTTTCAACGTGTTGATCCGCTTCCGGCCTTCCTCGGCCCAATGAATGACTCGGCCGAGGAGTTTTTCCCCTTGTGTAACCGCCTGCCGTCGGGCGAGGTCCAGGGAGGCCAGCGTGATGTACTGGGGACTGGTGGTCTGAAGGAGAGACACCATTTGACGCACGCGCGTGACGTCCACCAGGTCCGACTGCACGTGGAGCACGGACCCTTGGGAAAGAGCCGAAAGAATTTTATGGGTGGACTGGACGCACATGTCGGCCCCAGCTTCCACCGCCGACACCGGCAGGTCCTTGTGAAACTTGAGGTGGGGGCCGTGAGCCTCGTCCACCAAAAGGATCTTTCCTCGAGACCGGCAGAGCTCGGCGATCTTGACCAAATCGGCCGTGACGCCGTTGTACGTGGGGCTGGTCACGAAAACGGCCTTGGCCTCGGGATATTTGTCCAAGGCGTCCTTGATCTGGTCGGGGCTTGAATCGAACAGGACGTCCAGGTTCTGGTCCACCTTCGGCTGGATCCAAATCGGCCAGACGCCGGAAAGGACGATCCCCGCCATCACGGACTTGTGGGCGTTTCGGGAGACGATGACCGAACTCCCGGGCGCACAAGCCGACATGAACATCGTCATGTTCCCGGAAGAAGAACCGTTCACGAGAAAGAAGGAATGCTCCACTCCGTAGGCTCGCGCCATGAGCTGTTGGGCTTTCTTGATCGGTCCTTGAGGATCGTGGAGAGAATCCACCTCGGGGAAAACAGTCACGTCCATGTAATACATGTTTCGTCCGGTGAATTTTCGCAGGCGGGGGTCGATCCCCCGTCCGTTCTTATGACCCGGCGTATGAAAAGAAACCACGCGGTTCTTGGCGTGGTTCAATAGGGTGACGAAAAGAGGAGACTGCGTTTGTCTCATGGGCGGCGAAACGTCCTTTTCACAACGACGACTCCTCGAAAAGCGGTTTAAGACCACCTATTAAAAAGCATTTGACCGGGGGTGTCAAGATTTTTTCTTATGGATTTTTCGACGGAAAAAGGATCAGTCGACGAGGGATTCAGGGTCCAGCTTCTTGGCGATGCGGTGGGCGCGGATCTTTTTGAGCGCTTGGTACGCCGCGGCCTGCTCGGCTTCCTTTTTGGAGTGGCCTTCGCCCTTGCCCAAAAGGCGTTGGCGCACGCGCACTTCGATGTGGAACGTTTTGGCGTGGTCGGGGCCGGATTCCGCGGTCAGAAGGTAGGTCGGAGGAACTTTGTATCGCTTCTGGATGAGCTCTTGCAGTTTGCTTTTGTAATCGGTTTCGACGATGCGCTTCTTCTTGGAGAGAAAACGCACGATGAACCTCTGGGCCTTCGGAAAACCCTGGTCCAGGAAGATCGCACCGATCAACGCTTCGAAGACGTTGGCCAGGAGGCTCTCCCGATCCCGCCCACCCGTGGATTCCTCTCCCGGACTCAGGAGGAGGAAGCGTCCGAGGTCGATGTCCCTCGCCCACTCAACGAGGGATGGACGGGAGACGAGTTGGCTCTTCAGCTTGGAAAGCCGCCCTTCATCGTCGGAGGGATACCGTTTGAAAAGCCAATGGGCCGTGACGGCGGAGAGGATGCTGTCGCCCAGGAACTCCAAGCGCTCGTTGAAAACGTTCTCCCCCCGTTCGATGGCGTAGGATTTATGAGTGACGGCCTCCCGCAGGAGTTTCCCGTCTTTGAAGGTGAAGCGGAGGAGTTTTTCCAGTCCCGCGGAATCCTGGTGGGGCATTAAGGCCTGAAGCGACGGACCGCGACCACCGCGTTATGGCCGCCGAACCCGAGGGAGTTGGAGATGGCGGCGGTGATACGTCCGGGCCGGGCCTTGTTGGGCACGTAATCCAGGTCGCACTCCGGGTCCGGAGTTTCGTAG
>PMLF01000113.1 GCA_003158755.1 Elusimicrobiota bacterium
GGGCATAGGTTCTAAGAAGTTTCATCTCTTTTACGAGTCCCGAGCCACGAAACCCGCTTCCTGAATTTTATGCCTTATCTCTTCCGGCGCCCGCTCTTGGCGGGCGTTTTGTTTTTTATCGGGTTCCTCGTCGTCCGGCGATGGGTTTCGGGTCTCCCGCGTCCGGCGCCGGGGGACCTTTCCTTTTTCGCCGACGGGCGGGAGGGGGTTTTGCGCGGGCGTGTGGCGGGACCGGCGGCGCGGCGGAGGGGTTTCACCTCCTATCGGATCGTCGCCTCCGAGTGGAGGGAAGCGTCCTCGGAAAGTTTCGCCCCGGTGCGGGGAGAAGCGGCGGTGACGGTCCCCGGACGCTCGACTTGGGCGGATTGGGGGGACGAGGCGGATTTTTCGGGGCGGCTGAAACCCTTGCGCGGTCCGTCGGCGCCGGGGGCTTACGACGAGCGGAGCGCCCTGGGGAACCGGGGCGTTTTTTGCCGGTTGACCGCCCGGCCGAACGGCGTGGAAATCGTCCGCCCGACCGGCCGCGCGTCTCCCCTGTGGTGGGTCGTCCAGGCCCGGCGGCGGTTCTTCCGGGCGTTCAAGCGGTTGAGCCCTGAGGCGCGGACCATCGCGGCGGGATTGGTCCTGGGAGAACGTCCGTCGGGTTTTCCGGCGTTGAAGGAAGATTTCCGTCGGAGCGGCACCATCCACCTCCTCGTCGCCTCCGGCATCAAGGTGGCGTTCGTCCTGGCCTTGTGGTGGTTCCTGGCCCGGTGGGCGTTTTTCCTTTCCCGTCGAACGGCGTTGGTCATCGGGATACCCCTCGTCCTTTTCTACGCCTTTTTGGCGGGCGCCGACGCGCCGGTCCTGCGGGCGGCCATCATGGCGGCGGCGGGCATCGCCGGGTTCCTGTTGGGGCGCGTGGACCGCGCCCTTCATTTGATCGGATTCGCCGCCTTGGTCCTGCTCGTCCTGGCTCCCGGGGAACTTTTCCAGGCGGGGTTCCAAATGTCCTTCGCCGCCACCCTGGGATTGATCCTGGGCATGCCGGCGGTGGAAACCGGCCTTCGTTGGTCCGCCAGGAGGTCGTTTTGGCCCCGCCCTCCCTGGGTTCGGGGGCTGCTTTCCGGTTCGATGCGGCTGTTCGCCCTGAGTTTCCTTTCCCAACTGGCCCTGTCTCCTCTTCTGGTCTTCTATTTTAGACGGGTGAGCGTCGCGGGGTTCGTCGCCAACCTCATCGCCGTGCCTTGGGCTTCCGTGGGACTGTACCTGTGCGTCGGACTTTTCGCTTTCGATTTCACGGGGCTTCCCGGAGCGGGCTTGTGGGTCTGGCCGACGGAAAAATCGATGCTCGACCTGTGGCGCATGGCGGCGTGGGGCGGCCGTCTGCCCGGAGCGGACGTCCCGACGCCCTGGACTCCTCTCCAAGTCGGAGCGTTGGCGGCGGCGGTGGCCGCCACGTTCGGCGTCTTGTATACCCTCCGAACGGTGGAGGCCGAAGAAGACCCGCCGCCCGTCGGACGGCGGCGGTATGCCGTCCTCGCCGGGGCGTGGATCGCGGCGGCTCTGGTCATCGCTCTCTTTCGTCCGAAGCCGCTTCGGGAGCCCTCCATTTTATGGGTCGGCGACCGGAGCGACGCCGTCGTCGTCGCCACCGGCGGCTCGGTCACGCTGATCGATCCCGATTCTCCCGAGCAGGTGAGGGGCACTCTGATTCCATTTTTACGCGAGGCCCGCGTCCGGGTCGCGCGGGTAATCTTCTCTTTCCCTCCCAAAGGGCCGGAGGTCCTGCGCGCCGTCCATGAGGAATTTCCGGGAATCGAAGTCCGATGTATGGAGGGTTCGTTCGGCCTCCGTTGGCCCGTCGAAGAGGTCCTTCGGGACCCCGGCGTGGTTTGGCGCCGGGAGACGTTGGCGGCTTTTTCCGTCGAAGCGGGGGGAAGGCGCTTTCTGTTTCTGTCCGATCCTCGGAGCGCCGTTCCCGACGGTCCCTGGGAGGCGGTTTCTTTCCATCCGAAGGGTCCGATCCGCCGCTCGGAAAGTAGGCTGGAGTCCGTCGCCGCGCAACGCTGGATATTGCGGGGCCGGGGCGGTTCGGTCTGGGATGAAAAACTGGGCGGGGTCGTTCAACGTCCGGCCCGGGACGGTTTTTCTCTTTGGCGCGGAGGCCGTTGGAGTTGAGCGGAGGGATGTTGCCAAGGGAAACGCATTGGCATATACTCGGTGGAAGGGGTTCGGCATTTCTTCCGACGGGAGCGCGCGATGTCGACGGCCATCAACCGGCATAAAGGCAATTTCACCTGGGAACGGACCGAGGTGTTGAAATACAAAGAGGACGGATCGCCGTTTAAGGACGTGACCCGGCAAATCCTGTTCGAAGGGCGGCCCGACCTCCCCTGCCAGCTGCGGTATTTCGAGGTCTCCCCCGGAGGTCATTCGACCCTGGAACGCCACGAACACGTCCACGCCGTGATGGTCGCCCGGGGAAGCGGCAAAGTCCTGGTGGGGGAAGAAATCGTCGAAGCCGGTCCCCAGGACGTGATCCACGTGCCGCCCGATACCTGGCACCAATTCCGCGCCGTCAACGGCGAACCGTTCGGCTTTTTGTGTTTGGTGAATTGCGAACGAGACCGCCCCCAACTGCCGAACGATACGCACTTGGCGGAGTTGCGGCGAAACCCGCGGATAAAGGATTTCATTCGTGTCTGAAAGAAAATTCGGTTTTGAAACCCGGTCGCTGCACGCCGGGCACATCCCCGACGCGGAAACCGGCGCCCGGGCCGTTCCCATCTATCAAACGACCTCCTACGTGTTCCGCGATCCCCGGGACGCCGCGCAGCTCTTTGAGCTGAAGCAATACGGGAACATCTACACGCGCATCAGCAATCCCACGACCGCCGTCTTTGAAGAACGCGTGGCGTCGCTGGAAAACGCCACCGGCGCCGTGGCCGTGGCCAGCGGGATGGCGGCGCAGTTCGCCGTCTTCATGACTTTGTTGTCCCCTGGCGACGAAATCGTCGCGTCGTCCCATCTCTACGGCGGAACGATGGTCCAGCTCGCCCACACGCTGAAGAAGCTATCCATCCAGGCGCGGTTCGTGGAGCCGGGCGATCTGTCCGCCTGGGAAGCGGCCATCACCCCTCGGACCCGCGCCCTGTATGGGGAAATCATCGGAAACCCCGGCGGCAGCATCCTGGACTTGGAACCCCTGTCCCGGCTGGCGAAAAGCCGGGGCATCCCGTTGATCGTGGACGGAACCTTCGCCACGCCTTACCTCTGCCGGCCCCTGGATTGGGGCGCCACCATCGTGGTCCATTCGGCGACCAAGTTCATCGGCGGCCACGGCACGAGCCTCGGCGGCGTGGTGGCGGAGTCCGGGAACTTCAATTACTCCGGTTTTCCGTCCATCGCCGATCCGTCCCCGTCCTACCACGGCCTGCGGTTCTTCGACACCTTCGGCCACTACGCCTTCCTCATGAAACTGAGGGCCGAGACCGTGCGCGACACCGGCGCCTGCATCTCGCCGGCGAACTCCTTCCAGTTGATCCAGGGCTTGGAGACCCTCTCCGTGCGCATGGAAAAACACACGTCCAACGCCCTGGCCGTCGCCCGGCA
Source organism: Elusimicrobiota bacterium (assembly GCA_003158755.1). Lineage (GTDB taxonomy): Bacteria > Elusimicrobiota > Elusimicrobia > FEN-1173 > FEN-1173 > FEN-1173. The sequence continues at coordinate 3,595 of PMLF01000113.1, forward strand.
CTTGTCCGAGCATCCGAAGGTCGCCCGGGTCCGTTACGCGGGTCTGCCGGATCACCCGGACCACGAGCGCGCCAAGAAATATCTCCCGAAGGGACCCGGGGCGGTCTTCGCCTTCGACCTGAAAACCCGTCCGGGGGAAGAACGGTCGACGGGGGAGAAATTCATCAAAGCGCTCCAGCTGTTTTCCCACCTGGCCAACGTCGGGGACGCCCGCAGCCTGGTGATCCATCCGGCGTCCACGACCCATCAGCAGCTCAGCGACGACGAATTGAAACAAAGCGGCATCGGGCCCGAGATGATCCGGCTCTCGATCGGACTGGAAAACGTGGAGGATTTGCTATGGGACTTGAACCAAGCGCTTCATGCGGCATCGGTTTAAACACCGCCCTCACGCCGGAACAGCGGGAGCGGTACCAAAACGAAGACGTCATCCGAGGCCTGTTGACCTCGTGCCGGACGATCGCGATCGTCGGACTTTCTTCGGACCCTCAAAAGGCTAGTTACTTCGTGGCGTCTTATCTGCAATACGCCGGATACCGGATCATTCCCGTCACGCCCCGCTCGGGTGAAATATTGGGCTGCCCCAGTTATCCGACGTTGGCCGCGGTTCCGGAAAAAATCGACCTGGTGGACGTCTTTCGCCCAGCGGGGGAAGTTTCAGGTCTGGTGGACCAGGCCGTCGCCGTTGGCGCGAAGGCGATCTGGACGCAGCTTCGCATCGTGGATTTCGCCGCCGCCGACAAGGCCCTGGCCGCCGGCCTCAAGGTCGTCATGGATAAATGCGTGAAAATGGAGCACGGCCGGTATCACGGCGGACTCCATTCCGCCGGCATGAACACCGAGATCCTCAGCGCCCGCCGTTCCCGCCTCCCCGGCGAAAAAGAATAATCCCATCCCCCGGTACACCGACCGCCATTGGCCCTCCGTCCCGTAACGAATCCTTTTGATTTGGTAAAATAGGAGACATGGCGGGATATTCTTTGGGCGTCGACATCGTGGACGTTCCTCGCATCGCTCGGTTATCCCGCCAACGGCGGTTTTTGGCCCGTGTTTTCACTCCGGAAGAGATCGCCTATTGCCGAGGAAAAAAGAACGCTTCCCAACATTTCGCCGTGCGCTTCGCCGCCAAGGAAGCCGTATACAAAGCCTTAGGCAAGAGCGGCGTCGGCCATAAGGAAATTTCCGTCACCAACGATGCCCGAGGTAAGCCGTCGGTTCTCCTGGCGGGCCGGTTGAAGCGGCTCGAGCGGCGAGTGGCGTTGAGCTTGTCCCACACCGCGGATTACGCGGTGGCGGTGGCGATTTACGAAGCGTAGTCCTATGGCCGTGAGACGGATTCGGATTGACCGGCGGCTGCTGAAACCGTGGATTCTTCCCCGCGACGTCGACTCAAACAAGGGCGATTTCGGTCACGTTCTGGCCGCGGCGGGATCTCGTGGGATGATGGGAGCGGCGAGGTTGTGCGCCCTGGGGGCCCTTCGAAGCGGAGCGGGTCTCGTGACGATGGCCGTCCCCGAGAGCGAATACGGGACTGCAGTGCCCTGGGAGGTGATGACGCTTCCCTTGCTGTCGACGGATGGAGTGTTCAGCGCGCGCGCCGTTCAGGGAGTTTTGGATTTCGTCCGCGCTCGGCGAGTCTCGGCGGTCGCCTTGGGGCCGGGACTATCCACCAAACCGGGAGCGGCCCGGTTCGCGTTAACCCTATTAGAATCGCTGACG
>PMLF01000251.1 GCA_003158755.1 Elusimicrobiota bacterium
GAAATCGCGCGCCTGCGTGAGCACAGCGTTCCTGGCCTCCAGTTCGTCGTTCACCGTCCTCAGCTCTTCGTTGGTGGATTGAAGCTCTTCTTTGGCCGTCTGCATTTCTTCGTTGATGCTTTGCAGTTCCTCGTTGCTGGAGAGGGCCTCTTCGTTCGCCGATTGAAGCTCTTCGAAAGCGGCCTCTTTTTCCTCGATCATCGATTCCAAATAGGTCTTGGTGGACGCCAATTCCTTTTTCCACCGGTCGTCGTCCTCCCGGAGGCCTTTCTTGGAGGCTCGTTTCGGCGCGGGGCGCGCGGCCTGGGAAAGACGGGAGGCCCCTTCCTCCTCGACCATGACGCCCCAATATCTTTCTTTCGACAACGGGAGGGGGATCGGGATCACCTCCAGGGACACGTTCCGGGTTCGGCCGTCGAATTCAACGTGCAAGCCGCCTTTGCGGAAAGGGGCGTTGGTCGATCTCACTTCTTTGAAGGCCGCGTTCAACTCGGATTGCAGCCCTTCCCGGGCCACCTTCAAGAGGCGGACGCTCGGCTCGCCGGCGGGGTTTTGAAAATAGGGCGTCGTATCTCCGCGGAATTGGACGATATCCAAGTTGTCGTCCACGACCACTCCGACGGGGGCGTACCGATTCAAGAGGGTGCGGTCCGCCTCTTTTTGAAAGTTCGTTCGCCCGGACAGGAAATCAGCGGCGAGGGACGGCATCGGTTTTTTTTCCAGACGTTCGCCCGCGGCGGGGCTCACCGCGAAATCGAAGTTCAGCCTCGGCGAAACCCCGGCGTTCTTCGCGAAGATCCGATGGTTGCGGTCCACCACCGAAAAATAATCGGAGGACGAGCCCACCGTTTCCGACGATCCCAGCAGGAGCCACCCTTTCGGGTTCAACGCGAAATGGAAAATGGGAAACACTTTCTTTTGCAGGACGGGGTTCATATAAATCAAAACGTTGCGGCAACTGACCAGGTCTAATTTTGAAAAGGGCGGATCCCTCACGATGTTTTGCTTGGCGAAGACGCAGAGATCGCGGACGGATTTGTTGACCTGATAGCCGCCGCTCGTCTTGTTGAAGAAACGCCGCAAGCGCTCGGGTGAAACGTCCGCCGCGATATTTTCGATGTACACGGCGGCGCGCGCTTTTTCGAGAGACCTTTCGCTGATGTCGGACCCGAAAATCTGGATGGGGATATGGGAGTCTCTATCCCCTAGGAATTCCAAGAGGCAGATCGCCAGGGAATACACCTCCTCGCCGGTTGAACAGCCGGGGACCCACAGGCGGATGGGAGCGCCCGAAGATTTTTCACGCGCAATCTCGCCGAAAATCTTCGTCTTCAAGATTTCAAATATTTTCGGATCCCGGAAGAACCGCGTCACCTTGATTAAAATGTCGTGGTATAAGGCGTCGACTTCGGCGGGGTCGCTTTCCAGACGCGCGATGTAGTCCGGAAAACTTCCGATCTTTTGCAGGACCATGCGCCTCAGGATACGCCGATTAATGGTCGCCCGCTTGTAAAGGCTGAAATCAACGCCGGTTTTGACCCGCAATAGACGGAAAACCTTGGCGAGATCGTCGCCTCCTTCCGAAGGCGCTTCATCGGTTTTGTCGGGAAGCGGGACGCGGCCGATCAAATAGGGGTGGCGGCCGATCCGCCCCAGTTCTTCGCCGATTTGTTCCGGCGAAAGGACGAAGTTCACGCACCCGGTCGAAACGGCGCTTCGCGGCATGCCGTCGAATTGCGCGGAGAGCGGATCCTGGGACAGCGTGAGGCCGCCCTTGCTGTGGATTTCTTCCACCCCCAACGCGCCGTCCGACCCGTTCCCCGACAGGACGACCCCGATGGCTTTCGCCCCTTGAATTTCAGCGAGGGACCGGAAGAAAAGATCGACGGGCATGTGCGTGCCGTGGGACGTCGTCGTGCGCGGGTGGAGGGACAGGACGCCGCCGAGGATCGTAATGTCCTTTTCCGGCGGGATCACATAAACGCGGTTGGGGGTCACCGGGAGGCCTTCTCGGGCTTCTTGGACGGGCATCTTCGTGGCCTTCGACAGGAGGTCGGCCAGGATGCTCTCATGGTCGGGGGCCAGGTGCTGGACGAGGACGAAGGCCATGCCGGTATCCTCCGGCAGGTGTTGGAGGAACCGGGTGAAGGCGTCCAAGCCTCCGGCGGAGGCCCCGACGCCCACGATGGGAAAGGGGCAGTTCGGCGGCGCCTCTTCCGGAGGGGTTTCGTCTTTCGCGGAAATGGATGGGCCTGAATGGGGGGATGGATTGGGCATCGGACGCTCCCGGTACCACAGGCTACCATTCTAAGGTCACGAAACCAACGCTGTTTTTGCTAAATTATTGAGTGAGAATCATTTTTTTTAAATGTTGGAATACCCTTCCGGGCGGTGGAAAAGCGTGGCCCATAAGCAGGCGAAATTGAATCCAATCCCCCGCGAGGCGGACGCTCCGGCGCTCAAAACGCCGAACGTCTTGGACGTTTTACTGGTGGAAGACGACGAGGAATACGTCGGCCTCATTCAAGAACACCTCGCGCGGGAAAAATCCTCCAAATTACGGATCGTCGTCAAAGGGACCCTTCGGGAGGGGATCAAGTTCGCCGAAACCCATCCGGTGGACGCGGTCCTCCTGGATTTATATTTGCCGGATAGCCAAGGGCTGGAATCGATCTCCGGGTTCCATTCCAGCGTTCCCAGGACCCCCGTTATCGTTTTGACCTCGATGGACGATGAAGCCTTCGCGCTGGAAGCCGTCCGCCGAGGGGCTCAGGATTATCTGGTCAAAGACCAAATCCGCAGCGCTTCTTTAACCCGCATCATCCGGCACGCCATGGAACGGAACCAGATCATGCGTGATCTGGACGCGGCGAATGAAAAGCTGGGGAATTTCAACAAGGACCTGGAAAGAAAAATCACGCAACGAACCATGATCATTGAAGTAAAAAATGAGGAACTCAANNGGCCGAGCGGGAAGCGGCGGAGGAGGCCCGGCAAGAAAGCGAACGGAACTACACCCACCTCGTCCGCGGCCTCAAAGACCACGCGGTCTTCCTTTTGAACTCAAAAGAGGAGATCCTCGTTTGGGACCCGGGGGCCGAATTCATCACCGGTTATAAAGCCGCGGAAGCGTTGGGCCAAAAGATTACGGACCTTTTCAATTCCCGTGAACCGCGGGTCGAATGGGCCCATGCGCTCGGTCAGGCGAAGTCTCAGGGGGCCTTTCGAATGGAAGGATGGCTCGGACGCAAGGACGGTCCGCCCCTCTGGGCTGAAATCACGCTAAGCACGTTGATGGACCGGAGAGAAACGTGGACGGGGACGTCCGTCATCCTCCAAGACGCCACCAGGCGCAAAAACGCGGAAGAGGCCATCAAAGCCTCGCTTCGGGAGAAAGAAGTCCTGCTGAAAGAAATCCATCACCGGGTCAAGAACAACCTCCAAATCATCTCCAGCCTCCTCCGTCTCCAATCGGAAACGGCGCGGGACAATGAAACGGCGGCCCTCTTCTTGGACAGCCAGGAACGCGTGTCGGCCATGGCCATGGTCCACGAGTATCTCTACAAATCACAGGACCTGGCTCGGATCCATTTCTCCGAATACGTGGCCGGCTTGGTGGGGAACCTCGGCCGCACCTTCGGTTTTAACTCCCCGGAACAGACGCCCAAGGCCGACGTCGACGACGCGCTCCTCAGCCTGGACGTGGCCGTCCCCTGCGGCCTGATCCTGACCGAGTTGATTTCCAACGCCGTGAAATACGCCTATCCGGGATCCAACGGCGGCCCCATCGATATTCGTTTCCGTCGATTGCCGGAAGGATTTTATGAACTGAGCGTGGCGGACCAGGGAGTCGGTTTTCCGAAAGGATTCGATTGGACCAACGCGGATTCCCTGGGGTTGCGCCTCATCCGCCTGTTGACCGAACAACTGGACGGCCAAATTCGTCTGGATAACAGCTCCGGGGTCAAATTCACGGTGACGTTTAAAGACCCCTCCTCTATTTAACCGTTCGCGCTTCACCTTCCCCCGCCGAAGAGATGTAACCCCTCCTCGAAAAATGATGTCTCATCGACAGCACCGAACGATGTCGAAGGAGACCGTCATGAACAAATACCTTTTATTGTTCGCGCTCGCCCCGGCGGGAGGCCTCTTCCTCCTGAACGCGGGGACCTCGTTCCCCGACCGAAACCGCGTGGCCGTTTCCTCTTCCACCTTTCCCGGAGGCGTCATTTTCTCGACCGCGACGATGGCCCGGCGGACCCCCCCGGCGAACCCGTCCACGACCCCAGCCTACGCGTCCGGGATCCAACATGTTGAAACCGGCTCCGTAAAGGTTTCAACCTCTTCGATTTCAGGCGGGGGTCCCGCGTTGGGAAAATAATTTTTTACGTAACCTGACGCGGCATTCAGGGGTCTCATTCATGAATCCTATGGCGCACATGAAACGCATAAGGCGATTGGTCCTGTCGGGAATTGGGATCCTGGCGCTGGGAGGCCGGGCGGCGGCTGAAATCCCTCAACCCCAGGCCATGGTCCTCACGTCCCGGGAAAACGGGACGGAACCGCAAACCTCTTTCGCTTGCTCGGGCAAAGTCTTTGCTTATCTGACCTTTCCCAAGGCGCAAACCGGCAAACACGTAATGGAAGGGATTTGGGTGGGGCCTCATGGGGACGTCGTGAGACAGAGCCGCGATGAAGTGGATTTCCCCCCTCCGGGACGACGGACGGCCGTCTTGTGGCTTGAATTCGGCAAAGCGGGTTCGATTTGGGATCCGACGTCCTTCGGCGGCCCCGATGATGCGGACCGTCGCGCTTATGACGGAAGATGGGAGATTCAAGTCCGTTGGGACGACCATGAATTTGCCCGAAAACCATTTACCGTATCTTGTTACTAGAGGAGATCCCATGAAAGGAATATTAAGACTCGCACAAAGCCGGTGGCTCCGAGTTCTCGCGCCGATTCTCTTGGCCTGCCTGACCGCCTGCGCCAAAAAGCACGACCCGGCCGCGGCCAATTCCGGCGGCGGCGCCGCCGTTCAAAGAAACGTGATCACGATGAAAGGAGCCGCCCAATGAAAAAGATCCTGGCCGTCGGTTTACTCTTCCTGGGTTTGGCTTCCGGCGCGAAAGCGCTGACCAGCGCCTCCTCCGTCAAGGTGAAGGTGTTCGAAATGAGGGCGTCGGTAAACTCCGACTGCTCCGGCGCGGTCACCATCTTCAAGACGGACAACCCGACGCCCGTCGACCTGATGACCAACCCCCTCCTGGGAAGCGGCGCCCTGACCAACGGGACCTACCATTGCCTGATGTTCCATATCGACGACATCCTCACGGTCGTCCCGCAAACCACGGACGGGTCTTGCACCGCCGGCACGGCGTACAACTTGGACATCTTCACCGACCAGTTTCAGAACCTTTCCGCCACGCCCGAGGGCGTGGTGATCCTCGCGCATCCGGGGATCGAGGACGACCCGTGGATCTATTTCAACGATTCGACGGCCACCGCCCTGACCAACGATTGCTTCGCGAAAGTGAACGACGGCTGCTCCGTGTGCAGCGGCCCCTGCCGGATGACCCCGTTGAATGAAACGTCGGACCAGACGCACAGCCTGGTGATCAACACGAACTTCAAGGTCGATGGTTCCAGCACCACTTGCGTGATGCTGCAACCGGTCATGTCGATCCGATGAAGAGGAAACGGCCCCTCCGCCTCTTCCCCGGCCTTAAAACGCTGGGGGGGGCGTTCCTCCTGGCGGCGGTCCTGGGCCCCGGCGCAAAGGCCTACGACCTTCCCCTGGGGACCCAGCGCCTCGGCGTGGAGGCCGGAGCGGCGTATCCCACCAGCGTGAATGGTTTTTCGAGCTCGGCCAAGACCGGACCGACGGCCGGGTTTTCCTACCTGCAAGAGTACGGGGATTTCCTCGGGGCCGGCGTTCAAGCGGACTATTTTCATTTCGGAGCCAAGGAACAAGCGTTAAAGAGCGCGGCGGGAGGCGAAGTGAACACGCGATCCCAGGAGGATATCGCCACACTGGAAATCATCGGACGCTATTTTCCCCTTCCCCTATCCCGTTTCAAACCCTATTTTCAAGGCGGCACGGGGGCCACGTTCTTCCGCCAACGGTCGACGGGGAGACCGCTCCCGGGGTTCACGTGGGAGAATACGAACACGGTGGAGACGCGCCGCCTTCTAACCAAACAATCGGTGGGTTTGGCGTTCTCCATCGGCGCGGGGGTGGAGACCAACCTATCGCCAACACTTATTCTTGGGATGGAAGCCGCCTGGCACGTTTTCGAGGTCGATCGGTCCGCGTTCGGAACCAGGACCCTCAACGTCCCCTCCCTTTCGGTCGTCTTGAGCCGGCGTTTCGGTCAAGAACCCGGCCCCGCCTCCAACTGAAACCCCCGTTTTCGTAAGCCGTTTCCGAGATTTAATCTCTTATTGATCTTTGCACAAGCAAAGTCCCAGGCACCGCTCANNGACAGGCTCAGCATGAGCGGTATTTGGGACTATATTTATGAAAACATCAATAAGATGAAAATCGTTGTCCCCCGTCGTTGCTCTTGGTTTGAAATGATGCAGGATTCCTCGCGTTAGGCAGTTATCTCGACGATCTTTGCTGGATTTCCGCAGACGAAGGAGCGCGCCGGGATCGACCGGCTGACGATGGAGCCGGGCGCGATCAAGGCGTCGTCTCCGATCGTCACCCGTTTGGTCACGATGGACCGCGACCCGATGCAAACCCGGTCGCCGATGACGATCCGGTGCTTCTCCAGGGTCTCATGAGGGTCGGGCGTCGTCCGTTCCCGGTCGATCGAATGGAAATCCGTATCGACGATGCTCGATTCCTCGATGAACACGTCGTTCCCCATTCGTATCGAAAACTGTGACCATATTTTTGCCGCGTACAAACGGGCGTTGTCTCCGATCTCCACGCAAGCGAACGGCGTGCCGGTGTCGATGCAGGTATACTGCCGCGTATCGCCGAGGATGCCGTCCACGCGGCAATGGTCGCCGNNAAGGCAAGCAGTCGATCGATCGGCATCGTCGCGCCGGACGGACTTCCCATGACCAATTGGAACTCTCCGATTTCGAAACCAAGGGTCATGGATCCTCGGGACAAAACACAATCGTTTCCGATCCGGCTTCCCCTCACGACACCGCTCTGTCCGCACAGCCATACGTTATCCCCGATGACGATCGGTTGAGGCGCCGGGATCCGGTCGGCGTATCCCGCTTGCTTTTGATTCACCATGAGACCGTCTTGGACGAGAGAATTGGCGGCCAGGCAATTGTCCCCCAGCGTGACGGAGGATGAACACCGGATCGTCAACCCGCCCAGACCGCATCGTTTACCGATGGAAACGCGCGCTTCTTTTGCCAGCGTGACCACCGTCAGGCCATCGAAGACGTTCCAATAGACCGAGCATCCTTTGCCGATGGAAATGGTCCCGGGACCTTTCAAAGTAACCGGAGCGTAGGCCTTGAAGGGGAAGGAGATCTNNTGAAAAGGCTGTATCGCACGATATACCAGGATCCCCGCAGGAGCGCCTTTCCGACGCGGACCGCGGTGTGCGGATCGTCCCACGCCTTTCGCGCGAGCGACGCCGTTCGCCTCAAGAGATTCCTCAAAAGTTCTCCCTTTGAACGCTGTTGTCGTATTCCTTGCGCAACAATCGCATGGGATTTCCGATCACCATGACTTTGGGCGGCAAGCTGCGCGAAACCACCGTGAGGGGACAAATCGTCACCCCGTCGCCGATGTGGATTCCCCCGAAAATGATGGAACCGGCCCCGATCCAAACTCCCCGCCCGATGGTTGGATTGCCGGGAACGCCGTCCGCGCGGCCTCCGATCGTGACCTGATGATTGATGTTGCAATCCGCCCCGATGCGGGACGGCCCTACGAGGATGCCGCCGAAGTGTCCGAGGTACAAACCGGGGCCGATCTCCGCGTTGGCGTTGATATGGATCCCCCATAAAACGATGCACAACTTGTTGAGCAAGAAGTGGGCGAGCTTCAAGGGGACCCGGAACAACGGGAAGCGGATCGTCCGGTTTACCCAGAAACCGAACCGATAGACCAGGATCGCCTGCAATCCCGGCGTGTCCAGAAAGACAAAAAGGTTTCGGAAGAAGCTTTTCCCGCCGCGCTTGACGGAATATCGGGCCAAATCGCGGCGGAGCAACGGAAAGAACTCCCGGTGAATTTCGGTCGTCGTATCTTTCGACTGGGCGTTCACTTAGCGCTTTCCCCTTTGATGAGAAACCGGGCGAACTCACGGTCGATCTCACCGTAAGCCTTGGCGTTGAGGTGGACACCGTCGCCGACGTCGTATTCCGCCCGCAGCCAACGGTCTCCGGGACCGGACCTTAAGCAGGATTCGAGGTCGAACACGGGAACGCCCTCCCGCCGTCCGTAGGCCGTCATCCAATCGTTGAACGACGTTAAGCTCTTCTGCCTTGACGTTTTCCCCATCAGTCGCTTGATTGTGTTTTTAAGTCGGTAGAGGGCGCCGCCCGACCGTTTGACGGGAACCGTCGTCACGAGCCTGGGCTGAATCCCGGCCTCCTGAAGCTGTTTTACCCAGGAGGCCACCTGCCGCTCGTATTGAACAAGGTCCCCGGGAAAGTACACGGAGCATTCCTTGATCAACACCATGGAAGGCTTGTCCGCGCTTTCGATCAATTCACGGATCGTCGGTCCTTTGTCGAATTGAAAGACACCCCGGTAGTCGAAGCGAATATCCTTGCGTTGGATCCGCCGTCCGACGTTCTCGAAATCCCACCCTTTTCCGATGGAAGCCCCGACGAGCACGACGCGCTTCGCTTGGTTTACCCCCTGTCCGGTCACGGGTGGATTTCTTTCACGTCTTCGACGAGGAGCGGCCGAAGATGCAGGGGCCGG